>CAZOPW010000029.1:15836-26484 GCA_964581795.1 uncultured Thermoplasmatales archaeon
AAAACTAAGAGCTAAATTATCATTTTTTTTCTTTTTTTATTTTATTTTCTCTAAATATAGCTTTTTAGAATTAATCAGAAAGATGGAAAGATAATATTACAAAAATTAGTAATTAAAGGGTTTTTGAAATCCTCTATTGAACTATTTTATAGAAGTAAATATTATATAATTATTATTCCTATTTAATAATATGAGCAAAAAGAAAAAAATCAATACTGTAATTTCCTTGTTTTTTAGTATTCTTTTATTAATATCAATTTTCTCTTCAACGACAACATTTGCTATTTTACAAAATAATGACAAAACGATTTTTATTGATGATGATAACATCATTGGTCCATGGGAAGGAACAATTGATCATCCATATCAAACTATTTCCACAGGCATTAGAAATGCCAAAAATAATGACATGATATATGTGTATAATGGAACGTATAGGGAAAATATTTTTATTAACAAAAATGTTAAAATACATGGTGAAAATAAAAATCATACCTATATTATTGGATCAATATATATTCAAGAAACGGATTCTGTAATGCTCTCTGATTTAACAATAAATGCTCCTTCCTTAGAAGAGACAAATATTGGTATCAGTATCGATAATTCCAAAAATACCCTCATTTCAAATTCGATTATTACAAATCAAAGCATAGGATTACTCCTTACTAATAATACAGAAACCACCATTATAAAAGAAAATATAATAAAGAAAAATGATATCGGAATTGATATTTGTACATCATCAAATAATATCATATATGGTAATTTAATCAATGATAATCAAATATCAAATATTATTCTATATTTCTCACAAAAAAACCTAATCACACAAAATATCATAAAAAATAGCAAGCATAATCTCCAATTTCACACAACAAAAGCATCCATCATTAACAATAATTATTGGGGAGAAGCAAAAAAAATCCAAGTTTTAACTGGATATCAAACGATTCATCCATTCAATATAGTCATTCCCTGGATAAAAGTACTTTTTCACCCACTGACCGAACAAGACCAACAAATGATTAATCCACTAGCGGTCATGAACACATCTCATGGCGCAATGATATTTGAACTCTTTAGAAACAAAATGCCTATTACTACAACTAATTTTATCAATCTAACTCAGATAGATTTTTTTGATAACCTTGTTTTTCACCGAGTTATGGAGAATTTCGTCATCCAAGGCGGAGGATATGATGCAAATGGAACATTGAAAGAAAGCCCTTTTGGACCAATTCCTTTAGAAACTCATCCTGACATCACTCATAAAGATGGAGTTCTTTCAATGGCTCGAACAAGTGATCCAAATAGTGCAACAAGCCAATTCTTTATTTGTGATGAAGCACATCATTATCTAGATGGGGATTACGCTGCTTTCGGAGAAATGCTTATTGGATTCGACACGCTTCGGTCAATTGCCTCTGTAAAAACAACGGAAAAAAATCAACTTAAAGATTGGCCAATTGAAGAAGTTCTTATCTTTAAACTATTTATCTTTTAACGTGGTAATTCCCTAATAAATTATTTTTTTATTTATTAATTATTTAGAAAGCTTAATAAGAAAAAATTCAGTTTTAATCGATGCACACCCCCACAGAATATTATTCACCTAATATCGGATAGATTCATTCGGAGGGACACGAATAAATATATCATTAAATCAATTGATCTGGCTCATCCTGCCCCTAATATCACTACTCCTTACATTATATCTTATTAAAATCTACAAAAAAGATCATGATAAAAAGAAACTTATTTTTGTGTTTTCATTTGCCGCAATATCTTTTAGTTATTGGTATCCTGTCCTTGAAGCTTTTAACATCAACACTGGATTAATAGGACTTCGTTTTTTTGATTGGACCAGTGTTCCCATTATTATAGCAGTATTTATCGCTGCAAACGACTTCATATTTAAACCAAAAAATTATGATAGGATAGTCAAAATTTTTTTTATCATTACGCTTCTTTCATTTTTTATCCCATTAATTCCAATTAATACCATTACACTTTCATCATACTTACGAATGATTGTTGCTACTGAGATTATATTTGCAACACTTTTTGGTTTTTTCAAAACAAAAGACCCATCATTTGTTCTTTTCATACTAGCCATAACAGCTCTTTCCATTGGTGGAATGTCATTTCTTATTGATGATAATAATCTCGCAATATTTGGAAATATGGTTGGGCTAATATTCCTAGGATTAATTTTTTATGTTCCTCTTAAAGATGACCATGGGATATCCTCCTATTTCTCTATAAAGGAAAAACTTTTAGACACAAAAAGAGCGTTAAATGAAAGTGAATATAGATATCAGCGAATATTTAATTCAGTTAAAGATGCATTCTTGATTTTTAATCTCAATGGTAATATCGTCGATGCTAATAAAAAAGCATTTGAAATGTATCAATACAATGAGAAGGAATTCATTGGATTACATGGTAAGGATATTGTTCATCCGAATTATGCTAAATTATTCAAACAATTTAAAGAAGATGTGATTAAACACGGTGAATTTAGAGCTGAATCAGTTGATATCAAAAAGGATGGAACTCCTTTTAATGTAGAAGTTCGTGGAACTGATATTGAATATGGAGGACAAAAACATCTTCTTGCCATAGTTCGGGATATCTCCTATAGGAAAAAAGCAGAAGGACAGTTAAGAGAAAGCAGAAGACAGCTTTCCACGTTATTAAATAATCTTCCTGGTATGGCGTATCAATGTAAAAATGACCAATCATGGACAATGAACTATGTAAGCAGAGGATGCAAACAACTCACTGAATACAATCCAGATAAATTGCTAAAAAATAAAAGTATCTCTTATGCAAATCTCATTCATCCAGAAGATAAGGATTATGTTTCATCCGAAGTGAAAAAAGCAGTGAGTCAACACAAACCATTTGAACTAATATATCGTATTTGTACCGCCTCAGGAAAACAAAAATGGGTATGGGAACAAGGTGTTGGTGTGTATGATGATGAAAACAAATTAATTGATTTGGAAGGATTCATCACAGATATCACAGAATGGAAGAAAGCTGACGATGAATTGAAGAAACTAGCCAGTTATGCAAATGATTATGTTAATCTTCCATTGGATGCCAATTTGTATAAAGATCTTGCTAATAAAATAAAATCATTAATTGGTTCAGGTATCGTTGTAGTTAATAGAATTGAAAACAAAGATACCATGTTAGTTGAAACAATTGTAGGTATAAGTGAAAAAAAACTTGCTTTTGTTAATAAGTTTCTAGGCAAAAAGATAATTGGAAATCCTATATCAAATGTACCGAATTACGCAAAAGAAATACTAACAAAGGGATCACTTGTTGAAGTTCCAGGTGGTTTAAACGGATTATTTTTTAACAGACTCTCAAATCAAGCCGCAAAAACAATTGAAAAAATGATGGGGATTAATAAAATTTATTCCATAGGATTACGGCATGAACAGGAATTATTCGGCAATGTTGTTATTGTACTCACTGATAATGTTCAAATTAACAAGAGTGCAATTGAAGCAATTGCCAATCAAGCCGCAGTGGTTCTTGATAAGCGAAGAGCATGGGAGAAATTACAAAACGCTCATAATGAGATTAGGGAAATGAATCAACAACTTGAAAAGAAGGTAGAACAGCGAACGAAACAAATTGAACAGTTATTAAAACAAAAGGATGAGTTCATTAATCAGCTTGGTCATGATTTGAAAAATCCTCTTGGACCAATGATGAATCTACTCCCGGTTATTGATAATCATATAACAGATGAAAAAGACAAGGAAATAATTCAAGTGATTCAACGAAACGTTGGTTATATGAAGAACTTAGTGCAGAAAACACTTGAACTCGCACGGTTGAATTCACCAAATACAACGTTAACTAAAACAACGATTTTATTATCAGACCTCATTGATCAAATCATTTCTCAAAATAGATATTTATTCAGTGAAAAACAGATTGATATTTCAAATAAGATCCCTCAGAAAATGACTGTTTTTGCTGATAAACTTCGTTTGGAAGAACTCATCAACAATCTCCTTAATAATGCAGTAAAATATAGCAAAAACAATGGAAAAATCATTATTTCTGCAAACGCAACAGACGAAAACGTCACTATTTCCATTACTGATAAGGGAATCGGGATGACAAATGAGCAAATCGAACATGTGTTTGATGAATTTTATAAAGCTGACGAAAGTAGACATGATTTCGACAGTAGCGGGTTAGGAATGGCGATATGTAAAAGAATCGTTGAAAAACATGGTGGAGAAATCTGGGCGGAAAGCCTTGGATTAGATGAAGGAAGCACCTTTTATTTCTCCCTTCCGAAAAAAGAAACACAAGCCGATCATTCAAATCAACATAATCGAAAAAAAGATGATATTCATAAGGAAATTGACGAAATCCTTCAACAAATACAATAAAATAAAATTTAGAAAATATATTAACCTATTTTTGGGAAAAAACCAGGCATTATTTATACTAATTGTATTTAACGAATAGAAAAATTTAATGAATTCTTAATTTAAAAAAAAACGGAGTAAAACATGTTTCAAAAATATAAAGCAACTATCTTGATCAGTAGTCTTTTTCTTCTATCTATCGTTTGTTTTATACCTCATACACTAGCTGATCCAACAGTGATGGTTACGGACTACCATTTAGAACCAGAAACCTTACTTCCAGGTGATCAAGCACAATTAACAATCACACTAACTAATACTGAGATGACCTCAACAAAAACAAATACAGATTATAATAATGGCCTACCTATAGATCAAACAGTTGATACTATCGCAGCAACGCTCAATAATGTATGGTTCAGTTCAGATGGGGATGGTACATATTCAATTAAATCATCAGAAAACTATGATGACATTGGTGCGCTTTCTCCTGGGAGTAGTATCACTATTTCCTTCCCCATAACTGCACATAAGAACATCTCAGCAGGATTATATAATCCAATTATACATGTGGATGTTGAATACTTTCAGGATGTACGATTTCCAATACCTGTTAGGATTAGTACATTTTCAGCAACTCTGTTACCAAAAGATGTCCCTAAAAAGATCTCTTCAAGTGGATCAACATCGATCACATTATCCGCGGTGAACAATCGAGAAGTCCCAGTTGAAGATTTTACTATCACTGCTGATGTGAATCAATCAATATCCGTTTCTCCAGCAAGTATGTATATTGGGACCCTTGATTCGGAATCTTCTCAAGATATTAGTTGTTCACTTCATCCAAGCATTCTGGGAGAACAAGAGATTTCTTTTATAATCTCATATCGAAACGGTGAAAACACACATACAAAAACTATTGATATTCCTATCGAAGTTATTGAAACCCATGATGTCTCCCCGGTATTATACAATATACCTGATTCAATTCCTCAGGGGAGCTCTGAAAGAATAACTCTTGAAGTTTATAATGCGAAATCAGATACCTTAACAGGAGTTACTGTTATTCCAGTAACTGATTTTTCCACATCTCCATCTGAATATTTCATTGGTTCTATGGATTCAGATGATGTATTTTCTGCTTCATTTGATGTAAATAGTAAAGGATTAAACCCTGGAAATTACACATTAGGATTCAAGGTTGCATTTAAACAAGGTAATAATTATTTTGAATCACCAACGCTCTCTGAAAAAGTCACTGTTACCTCCAATCATTTGAGTTCAGATGGAATGAACATTGGCTTTATTCTTGGAGTTATTGTATTAATAGGTATCATTGTCATCCTCCTGTTTTATATATTGTGGAAAAGGCGGATTATTTCATGAGCACCCCAGTTATCGCAACAGAACAATTAACGAAAACTTATGGATCAGGACATACCCGTGTCGACGCGCTTAAAGAAGTTACTCTTTCCATTG
Organism: uncultured Thermoplasmatales archaeon; assembly: GCA_964581795.1. GTDB lineage: Archaea > Thermoplasmatota > E2 > DHVEG-1 > DHVEG-1 > EX4572-165. The sequence continues at coordinate 21,725 of CAZOPW010000029.1, forward strand.
ACACGGGAGAGTATATTGCTATCATTGGTCCGTCAGGAAGCGGCAAATCGACTTTCATGAATTTACTTGGTTGTTTAGATAAACCCACCCACGGGATCATTAAGATCGATAATACGGATGTATCACTTCTTCCTGAAAGGAAACTTGCTCGATTGAGAAGAGAGAAGATTGGTTTCATTTTTCAAAAATATAATTTACTTCCCACTCTCGATGCAATGGGAAATGTGGAATTAGCGATGAGTTTTGCGGGAGTTGACCGGAAAACCAGGAAGAAACGTAGCCAAGATCTCCTTAAAATGGTTCAACTCGGTCATCGATTGGATCATAAACCTTCAGAAATGAGTGGAGGTGAACAACAACGAGTAGCAATCGCCCGAGCGTTGGCAAATAATCCTTCAATCATTTTAGCTGATGAACCAACAGGTAATGTGGATACCAAAGGAGGCCAGAATATCATGAATATCTTAGAAAAGATCAATGCAAGAGGAGAGACTATTATCATAGTCACTCATGATCCCTCTATAGCAAAAAGAGCGAAAAGAATCTTGCAGATAAAAGATGGAATGGTGACAGAGAATCATGATATCTGATAATATTATCATTGCTGTAAAAAACATTAGGGAAAGGAAAACTCGGGTCTTCCTTACTCTTCTTGGAATAGCTATTGGTATTATGGCAATTGTCTCATTGATGAGTATTGGAGAAGGAATGGAGGTTGCGATAACTCAGGAACTATCGTCACTATCAGATACTATTTTTGTGACAATTGGAGTTGATGTAGAAGGTGCATCACCTGGTGGAGGAGGTCTTGATTTTACGAATATGAATTATTTAATGGATCGAGATATTGGTGATATTCAACGAGTGCAAGGAATAAAGGATATTAGTCCAATTTTATCTAGTGGCGGATTAATGGAATATAATAATGAAATGAAATCAGTATCACTACTTGGAATGGATCCAACGAATATGAAAAGCGTTTTTGGAATTGATTCATTAGGTCTGCAATCAGGAGAATTTCTAAAACAAGGTGATCAAAATAAATGTCTCATTGGACATAACATTGCTCATGAATATTTCGATTCAGAGATAACCGTTGGATCTCGTATTAAGATCAATAATAAACTCTTCTTTGTTTCAGGTATTTACAAAGAGGAAGGAATGGGATTTTCAACTCAAACTGATGATAGTATCCATTTAACAGAAAATGATTTTACCAAATTAACTGGTCAGAAAAATGTGAGCGCTGCATTAATCCGAGTTTATGATGTAAAAGATGTTGATAGTATTGCAAATGAAATCGAAAACATTGTTAATGAAAATCATGGAAAGGATGATGTAGCATCTGTAGTAACCATGTCTTCTATTTTAGATAGTATAACAAGTGTACTCAGTATCGTTCAAACTGTCCTCCTCGCTATTGCAGCTATCGCATTACTTGTTGCATCAATTGGGATTATGAATACAATGCTAACCTCTGTTATGGAAAGAACCCATGAGATCGGGGTGATGAAAGCAATAGGAGCCAATAATAGTGATGTGATGAGTATTTTTCTTTTTGAAGGGATGTTTATTAGCTTGCTTGGTGGGATAAGTGGAATCATCATAGGAGTCATTGGTGCACAAGGATTTAGTATTGCTACTTCTCAATCGATGGGTGCAATGTTACAACCAGTTTTTACTCTTTTCTCTATCTTTTTAGGGATAACTGTTGCAGTTGTAGTTGGTATGATTTCCAGTTTTTATCCTGCATGGAAAGCAGCGAAAATGAGTCCAATCGAAGCAGTCCGATATGAGTAAGTATTTAAAAAAGAGCATAATTATTGCGCCAACTTTATATACTAGGTGTTATACACTACGTATTATGATGGCAGCAACATGGACATGCCCTAACTGCGGCGGAGAAATGAGAAAATTAGAAGATTTTACTACACCTGTTTTTGTCTGCTCGAGTTGTGGATGCTCAATGGAAGCAGAGGAACAGAATTTTGAGAATGGATCGGTCTGTCCAAATTGTCATCGATTACATGAGGGAGGCAACGAATGCCCTCATTGTGGTTATGATCTTGGATCAGACTTTGATTAACCATTAGAAACTGAGTTTTAACTCGTTTAATCCGCCATCAAATAACCTAATTGGGATGCAAATACCAATGAACAATTCATAAAATAATTTCTTATCTAACTATTTATTATGTATGAATTTAACCTTATTGACAAATCAGGTTACAAACCAATGAACATGTTAAACAATACGATCATTACAGGTAATGAAACTAGTGAAAAAAGAAAACTACTTACTACAAATTGGCCAGTCAGACCATCATTTCCATCCATTCGTTTTGTTACCACAGGCAATGCTGTGATTGGAGGAACTGCACTTTGTAAAAATAAAATTAATAGGATTTCTGAGGAGACTGCATTTCTTAAAAAATAAAGTATTGGAAGAAAAGCAAGAGGGAAAAAAATGTTTTTAATCATAGTGAATAAAAGTGTTTGTTTAACATCAGATAATCCAAATTTTGTGTAATTCAAATAGATATTTCCACCTAATATAAGCATCAATAAAGGAACAGTCATCCCTCCAAGTAATGAAAATATTGAGATTAGAAACTCTGGGATAAATGATTGGAAATGAAATAATCCAATGATAATTCCTATGATGGTGGCAAATAAAGCTGGATGAAATATTTTTTTGATGGAGGGTTTAGTTTTCTTTTTTGTATCTTTGAAAAAAAATGAATAAGTGCTAAAGAAAAAGGCAGGATAGAAAATAGTAAACAAGAACAAAGAAACAATATACCGTGATTCACCAGGGAACATACCGGAAAATAATGCTAATGGGAAAAAAATTCCGTTTTGGTAAAATAAACTTAATCGAAACTCATTTCGTATCTCTTTTTTAGAAAAAAATGAAAAAAACATGGTTAATACAAAAGCAATCGCTGTAAACACCATCCACCATAAAGGATACTGCCACCATAATGGATATGATTCGGGAGTGAAATCTGTAAAAATGTCAACAAAGATTAAACTCGGTAATGCGATGTCCAAAGCAAGCGGGGTTAATGCTGAAAGAATTGTAGAGGGAAGAAGGTTGTGTCGAATAATAAAAAAACCAATAATTCCTATACCGAGAAGGACAGCAACGGATTCTAATGTGATCAGGAAAATATTCATTTCAGCTCATATCCACATAATTATCAGATTCTTGTCGATGGGCAACACATATTAACAATTGATACCATATTAGACTTACCCATTGTGAGGTGAGCAATACGTATGGTAGAAAAAACCAGTATCTTAAAAATCATGGTTAATGATCATCATCGGATTGAAAATCTTGTTGATAAACTTGAACAAAGCCTTGATCAAGATTTTGATATGATTGAGAAAGCATTTGATACGTTTGAATGGCAATTACAGAAACATATTTTCGCTGAAGAAAAAGCAATTTTTACTTTCTATGAACCTTCAGATGTTCAAAGTGGGTACAAAATGCTTCCAATGCTAACCAAGCAACATAACGATATCTTAAATCGGTTGGAAACGATGAAACGAGATGTGCAGAATGGTAAGACTCCTGAGAAAGTTAGTGAATTTAAAAAAGTGTTAATGAAACATCGAAATTTTGAAGAAATTGATGTTTATCCAAAACTTCAAGAGACACTAACTGAAGAACAAAAAAATAAGATCATAGATAAAGTAAAAACAATCATATAAAAAAAATGAGAAGTGATTAATATGACTATTAAAAAAGGGTATGAATGTCAAGAATGTGGACGAACCGAAATTGTCACAGATGGATCTGTTCCTGAATGCTGTGGTCAACCAATGGAACAAGTGCCATTAGATGTCTGTATGAAACCTCCTGCAGATGCAGAAAGTGCTCGGACAATGGATGATGATGAAGCCTGTGATGACTCAAGAAGTGTCTAGAACATAAAACGAAAATAAAAAAACTGAATGAAATTGATTCAAACCATCAGTTTCTTTTCCAACTTTACATCTTTTTTTTATTTTAATTAAATCGTTCGATTTCATTTTCTGAAACAGAAGAATCATTACTCATTTTTTAACTGCCTTTCGAATCTCTTTCTCTTTGAATCCAACGATAGCTTTCTCATTGTTAATTACGACTGTTGGAAAGGATACACGTGGATTCCATTTCTCAACTTCATCAAGGACTTCATTTCGTTCATCAGATTCAAGTAAATCGGTAAAAACGAAATCATAAGCAACGTGTAATGAATCCAGTAATCGTTTCGTTTTTCGACACCATACACAAGTACTTAGCGCAAACAGTCGAATGGATCCTTTATCTTCACCATCAACATGTGTATATTCTATCATGACAATTTATTCACCTCTTATTTATAATTATTATAATGGATTATTTGTTCAATTGGTTTTCGTTTAGGTCTCTTGTGTTCAGCTTCGATTTGTTTATCGGAAAGCTCTTCTCGTATCACGTCTTTATGTTTTCCTACAATAACCAGAGCAATCACCTGCATATCCTCTGGAATTCCAAGTACTTTCCGTGTTTTTTTCGGACTATACCCAGCGATGGGATGGGCAACAAAACCAAGTTCAGTAGCTCGTAAAACAAGAAAACCTGTTGCGATGCCGGTATCAAACAAATAGTATTTCCGATCATAGATCACACAATCATCCTGCTCACGAGCACACACCGCAATATACAGTGATGCATGATTTGCCCATTGATTCCCTGTTGATAATACGTTTTGCATTTCTTTTCG
>CAZOPW010000030.1:0-26143 GCA_964581795.1 uncultured Thermoplasmatales archaeon
GAGGTATCGCCTACTTCTTTTCCAAGTGCTTTTGATCGGATAACCCGACGCATGATTTTTCCACTTCGAGTTTTTGGCACATCAGTTACAAACCAGATTTCATCTGGTCGAGCAATCTTTCCCATTTCATTACCAACATGTTCCCGAAGTTCTTGTTTCAATTCATCAGATGGTTCCACATTGGTCTTTAATACTACATATGCAGTAATTGATTCACCTTTAAGCTCATGCGGTTTTCCCACAACAGCTGACTCAGCAACTTTATCATGACTGACAAGAGCTGATTCCACTTCACTGTTACCAATACGATGTCCTGAAACATTTAACACATCATCAGATCGTCCTTGAATCCAAAAATATCCATCAGAATCTTTCCGAGTGACATCTCCAGCGAGATAAATATCATCGAATTTGCTCCAATATGTATTCTTATATCGTTCTGGATTCTTGTAAATTCCTCGAAGCATTCCTGGCCATGGATGAGTCAGAACAAGGTTTCCACCAGCATTTGTAATTGGTTCACCGTTTTCATTATAAACATCAGCGGATACACCAGGGAATGGTTTTGTTGCAGATCCAGGTTTCAGTGGAGTGATTGGAAGTGGAGTGATTGCAAAATGACCAGTTTCAGTTTGCCACCAAGTATCCATGATTTGGCATCGTTCACCACCAATGTGTTTGTAATACCACATCCATGCTTCTGGATTGATTGGTTCTCCAACAGAGCCAAGTAAACGAAGTGAGCTAAGATCATGTTTTTGTGGCCATTCTTCACCAAATTTCATGAATAAACGAACGCTGGTTGGGGAAGTATACAAGATACTAACTTTGTATTTTTCAATGATTTCCCACCATCGATCTGGACCTGGATGATTTGGAGCTCCTTCATATATAATTGATGAAGATCCAAGGATTAATGGTGCGTAAACAATATAGGAATGACCAGTAATCCATCCAATATCTGCGGCACACCAGTATACATCATTGTCTTTGATATCAAAAACCCATTTCAATGTGGTGGCTGTTCCAAGAGCATATCCTGCATGAGCATGGATAATTCCTTTTGGTTTTCCCGTTGTTCCGGACGTATATAAAAAGAATAACGGATCATTTGCATCAGTGTGAACAGTTTCACATTCTTCTGATTCATCTTTTATGATTTCATCCCACCAGAGGTCGCGGTTTTCAGTCCAATCGACATCATCGCCGGTTCGTTTGTAGACAATAGAATGTTCAACAGTTGGTGCATCTTCAATTGCTTCATCTGTTTGTTTTTTCAATGGAACTTTTTTGCCACGCCTATAGAAACTATCACAGGTGATGACAAGTTTTGCTTCACAATCATTAACTCGGTCTCTGAATGCTTGTGCACTGAATCCAGAGAAAACAACGGAATGAATTGCTCCTAATTTTGCAGTAGCAAGCATTGCAATTGGAAGCTCCGCAATCATTGGCATATAAATTCCAACACGATCACCTTTTTGAATACCAAGTTTTTTCATTGCATTTGCAAGTTTATTGACTTGGACATAAAGGTCATGATAGGTAAGTTCTTTTGTGTCTCCAGGTTCACCCTCAAAATAAAATGCTACTTTATCTTTATTTTTTCCTTTTGCGTGTTTATCAAGTGCATCGTGAACAATATTGTATTTTGCACCTGTGAACCATTGTGCAAATGGTGAATCCCATTTGAGTACTTCATCGTATGGTTCGTAGAATTCAAGCATTTCCTTGGCCATTTCTTCCCAGAACCATTTGTAGTCTTCTGTTTTTTTGTATAAGTCATCAAGACTGCTGATACTGTGTTCTTTCATCCACTGCTTTACATTTGTCTTTTCAACAAATTCTTTGGATGGTTTGAAAATACGTTTTTCATCCATTAAGACTGTAATGTCTTCTTCCGCCATTATTTCTTTACCTCCTAGGGTTTTATTATTGGGTTTGTACTTGTGGTTAATTGAACCTTTTTTTCATCATCACAAATTTTTTTGAGGATGATGAATATATTGGTTTTTTTCTCCCCCAATTTTGTTTTGTTTTATAGGATTGAATTGGAGTTTTTAAATCCACTATTTGGGATGGGGCGAAATATCATTACAGTATAAGTATTTTTTCATGTAGAAGTTTGAATTTTTTTGTGATTTTGGCAAGTAAATTCATTTATTTTTTTCCTTTTAAACATTTATTATTGCCAATTTGTAAAAAATTGTTGAATTTATACAATTGAATATTGGTCTGGAAAATAAAATTTACTTAATATATTATTCAATTATTTTCTGTGCAATTGGATGAAAAACAAAATTTTTAAGAAATACCATCCTTTCAAACATGTACTTCCGTACCAAGGGAGTATACGAAATAAAGTCATTTTCCTTTAAAAAACGGATTTTTTTCATCTTATCCTCCTTATAATCTTGATACGTTTGATATGCAGAAACCATAACAATTTCATATTTCCGTCTAGCTAGAAAAATCGTAGACGGTGCATCTAAATACATTATATCCTCTATACTTGGAGCTTTTCCAGGGCTAAATTGATAATGATAAAAAGAAAGAATCTCGAAACCAAGCTGTCTCATATCGGGTATAGTTATATGCTTTAATAATTGCAAGTCAAAAAATTTTTTCTTCATTCTAGAAACCGTATGACGGGAAAGACCAACCCTTTCTCCAATTTGCTGTGTTGTTGCAGTTGGATATTGAACCAACGTGGTGTATACTTTTTTTTCTTTTTCAGATAATGAATAAATCATATCCTTTTTAAAATGATGAGTATCCGATTCACGACCATCATCAAAATCAAACATTGATCCAATTATGCGACTAAAATCAAAAAATCGGATAATCTCACTAGTTTCAAACGGAAAGATAACCTCATTTGGATACTCTTTTTCAAGCAATCCAAGAGAACCAAACGTCTCTGTACGTATATCATCGATTCTACCAATGCTTGTATAATCCTTAGCCAAACTAATGGAGAAACCTTTCTCCTGTTCACCAGTTGAAAAAAAGATCTCATCAAATACCTCAATTGTTTCTTTCGTAATTGAAACACGTTCCTCTAATGGAATCACAGGATTGAATTGCGTATAGATAACTGCTAGCAATTCACTACCAAGTCTATTTAATAATGGAACTAATAATTGACGAAACACGTTTTGATCATGTAATCGACGTTTAATTGAGGTCAATGTCGAAAGCTTGACATCAATTTGATCAGAAAGTTGACTATCATTTAAACTAGGATAACGTACCAAACCATAAAGCACTCGTTTTTCATTTAATGTCAATGATATTGATTTCACACCAGGCCGGAATGGAAACGGGTTTAATATAATTTTCTCATTTTACCCAATTTCAAATATCATTTTTGTAAAAAAGTGATTAAATTACAAAAATATAATCAAAATTACAATTTTAACTTAACATAATTAGTTAATTGACGAATTACAAATGAAAACATTTATTAAATATTTATGTATTTCTCCGAAAAAATCCCAAAAAAAAGAGAGGCTTGACATATGGGAAAATCATTAACTGAAAAAATACTTGATAAACATATTGTTGACGGAACCCCAAAACCCGGGGAAGAAGTAGGAATTAAAATCGATCAAACACTCACACAGGATGCAACCGGTACAATGGCATACCTTCAATTTGAGGCGATGAATGTACCAAAAGTAAAAACGGAATTATCGGTAAGTTATGTTGACCACAACACCGTTCAACAAGGATTTGAAAATGCTGATGATCACAAATATTTACAATCAGTTGCAGCAAAATATGGCATCATTTATTCAAGAGCAGGAAATGGAATATGCCACCAAGTCCATTTAGAACGATTCGGAAGACCAGGTAAAACACTTCTTGGATCTGATTCTCACACCCCAACTGGTGGAGGAATTGGAATGATAGCAATCGGTGCTGGAGGACTTGACGTTGCTGTAGCGATGGCGGGAGGACCATTTTACTTAACATATCCAAAAGTTATCAAAGTGAACTTGACTGGAAAATTAAAACCATGGGTTAGTGCAAAGGACGTTGTTCTTACAATGCTTAAAAAATTCACTACAAAAGGAAACGTTGGCACCGTATTTGAATATGGTGGTCCAGGAGTTAAAAATCTTTCTGTTCCGGATAGAGCAACAATTACTAATATGGGTGCAGAATGCGGCGTAACCACATCCATTTTTCCAAGTGATGAAGTCACCAAAGCATTCTTAAAATCTCAAGAACGTGAAGATCAATGGGTTGAACTAAAAGCTGATGAGGATGCGGAATACGATCAAGTCGTGGAAATTGATTTAGGGAAAGTTGAACCACTCGCCGCTACACCGCACAGTCCTGGAAACATCGACACAGTAGAAAATCTTGCTGGAATGAAAGTAGATCAAGTTGCGGTGGGAAGCTGTACAAACTCTTCTTATAGAGACTTAATGACTGTCGCAAAAATTGTAGATGGAAAAACAGCTCATCCAGATACAAGTTTTGTAGTAGCCCCCGGTTCAAGACAAGTACTTCAAAACATTAGTATGGAAGGAGGGCTAACTTCATTAATTAATGCAGGAGCACGAATTGCAGAAAGCGCTTGCGGATTCTGTATAGGAAATAGCCAAGCTCCAAAAACTGATGCAGTCACACTTCGAACAAGTAACCGGAACTTTTTAGGCCGATCCGGAACAAAAAGTGCACAAGCATATCTTGTTAGTCCAGAAACTGCTGCTGCTGCAGTTATCACTGGAGAATTCACTCCACCACAGAACCTAGAAGAAATGGGAATTCCGTATCCTGGAGTCACAATGCCTGATAAATTCCACATCGATGACAGTATGTTTATTTTCCCAGAAGAAGCAGATTCATCAGTTGAAATCTACCGAGGCCCAAACATTAGTAATCCTCCAGAGAGCAATCCATTAAAAGACACTATCTCAGGCGAAGTAACCATCAAAGTTGAAGATAAAACCACAACAGATCATATTATTCCAGCTGGAAGTAAAATGAAATATCGATCAAACGTTCCAAAATATTCTGAATTTCTTTTCGAAGTAGTTGATCCAACATTTCATGATCGTGCAGAAAAAATTCGAGACAGCGGGAAAGATAATATTATCATCGGCGGATGGAGTTATGGACAAGGGTCCTCAAGAGAACATGCCGCCTTATGCCCAATGTATATGGGAGTAAAAGCAGTAATTGCAAAATCAATGGAAAGAATACATGAAGCAAACCTTCTCAACTTTGGTATTGTCCCATTAAAATTCAAAAATGAAGATGATTACGATGACATCGATCAAGGTGATGAATTAGAAATAAACAATTTAAAAACTGCAATCAAAGAAGGAAAACCTGTCATTGTCAAAAACAAAACAAAAAATAGCGAATATGAAACCACGTATAATCTTTCAGATCGGCAAAAAAAATTATTACTTGCAGGTGGAACGCTTGCCTACATGAAAAAACAACAATAAAAAAATATTGATAAAAAAAGTAAGAATGGAGAATGAATTATGGCACAAAAAGGCATAAGAGAATATGATGCTAAACGAATCATGGCAAAAGGACTTACTGAATTCTCAGAAGGTTCCTTTACCTATGAGCCACATCAAGTGCTCATTGGTCCAGACACAGATTTCAAACAAATCGAAAAAGAAAATCCCTGGTTAAAAAAAGAAAAACTTGTCGCAAAACCAGATCAACTTTTTGGAAAACGAGGGAAAAACGATTTATTGTTTGTTAATAAAAGTTGGAGCGAGGTACAAAAATGGATTAAGGAACGAATGAACAAAAAAACAACAATTACACAAACCACTGGGAAAACAACAGGGATTCTCACTCATTTTCTTGTGGAGAAATTCGTTCCACATGAAGAAGAATATTATCTTGCAATTACTACTCATCGAGAAAAAGACACCGTTCATTTTTCAACAAAGGGAGGAATTGACATTGAATCTGTATGGGATAGTGTCGTTGAATTAGACATACCAATTCTTTCTTCTATTGATGAAATGGATGTTGAAGCTTTCTTACCAAAAGAATTAGGTGATAAAAAACAAAAAGTTGCTTCATTCATTAAAGCACTATACAAAATGTTAGTGGATTATCATTTTGTGTATTTGGAACTGAATCCTTTTACATTCGTGAAAAACGAAATTGTTCCATTGGATTGTGTAGCAAAAGTCGATGATTATGCATCATATCAATGTGCGGAAAAATGGGGTAAATTAAAATTTCCTAGTCCCTTTGGATTAGAAAAAACGAAAGAAGAAGAACGAGTAGATGATCTCGATGAGCGAACTGGAGCTTCATTAAAGTTAACCGTCCTAAATCATGAGGGGCGTATTTGGAATCTTGTTGCAGGAGGAGGAGCAAGTGTCATTTATGCTGATACCGTTGCTGATTTAGGTTTTGCCGATGAACTTGCAAATTATGGAGAATACAGTGGCAATCCATCAACAGAACTTACCTACGAGTACACCAAGACCATTCTTGATTTAATGACACGAAATAAAGACAAGAAAGGTCGACCGAAATTTTTGATCATTGGTGGAGGTATAGCAAATTTCACAGATGTCGCAAAAACATTTACTGGTATCATCCAAGCAATCGAGAAATATGCAGATAAACTTAAGAAAACAAACGTGAAAATCTATGTTCGACGTGGTGGTCCAAACTACAAAGAAGGACTTGAGAATATGAGAAAAATGGGGAAACGACTTGGATTACCTATAGAAGTTTATGGACCTGAAACACACATGACTCGTATTGTCTCAATGGCGTTAACTGGAAAGGAGGCTTAAAAATGAAAGATTACGAACTTTTTGATAAAAATACTAAAGCATTTATTTTTGGATCCCAACAAAAAGCAGCTCAACGTATGCTTGACTTTGATTTTATGAGTCAACGAGATGAACCAAGTGTTGTTGGATTTATTACTCCAACTGGCGGAGGATATTATCAATTATTCTGGGGAACCAAAGAAATCCGGATACCACGTTACACAAGTATAGAAGAAGCAGTGAAAGCCCATCCTGAAGCTGATGTCATGGTTAATTTTGCCTCTGAACGATCTGCAGCAGAAAGCACTATGGATGCGCTAAACACAGATACCATTCGAACCATTATAATGATTGCAGAAGGAGTTCCACAACGAGATGTAAGAAAAATTGCAAAAATTGCAAAAGATAAAAACAAATGGGTAATCGGACCTGCAACCGTTGGTGGTATCAAACCAGGATGTTTCAAAATCGGTAATGCTGCTGGAACAATGCAAAATATTAAGGACACAAAATTGTATCGACCCGGTTCGGTAGGTTTTGTCTCGGTTTCTGGTGGTCTTTCAAATGAAGGATATAATATTGTTTCTCGTAACTCTGATGGCATCTATGAAGGATATGCAGTTGGAGGAGATGTGTATCCTGCTTCAACATTAATTGATCATTTACTCAGGTTTGAACAAAATCCAAATATCAAAATGATGGTGTGTCTTGGTGAAGTCGGAGGAAAAGATGAATATGAAATCGTTAAAGCATTAAAAGATGGGCGAATTACCAAACCTCTTGTCATGTGGGTCACTGGAACATGTGCGGAAATGCTTCCCGGAGGCGTTCAATTTGGTCATGCCGGTGCGAAAGCAGATTCAAAAGCAGATACTGCTCCAGCTAAAAACCAGGCATTACGTGAAGCAGGCGCTGTCGTACCTGAATCATTTGATGATTACGGAGAAAAAATCAAGGAAACATTTCAAAAACTTAAAAAGAAAGGAAAAATCGATGAAATCGATGAACCAACTCCGCCACATATTCCAATGGATTATAAACAAGCAGTTGCTGAAAATCTTGTTCGAAAACCAACTAATTTTATTTCCACGATATGTGATGAAACAGGTGAAATCCACAATTATTGTGGCGTCCCAATCGATGAAGTCATCAAGAAAAACTATGGTATTGGAGGAGTCCTTGGATTACTATGGTTTAAAAAAGATTTACCACAATACGCTCGAGATTTCATCGAACTTGTCATACAAATCGTAGCTGATCACGGACCTGCAGTCTCTGGAGCACATAACACCATTGTTACAGCAAGAGCAGGTAAAAACTTGATAGAATCCATTATTAGTGGCATGGTAACAATCGGACCTCGATTCGGTGGGGCAGTTAATGGAGCTGCACAACATTTCACCTATGGACTTGAACATGATATGGAACCACGTGAATTCGTGGATCACATGAAAGAACAAAATATTCGAATCCAAGGAATCGGCCATCGAATTCATAGCATTGACAATCCTGATGCCCGTGTAGAGATCATGATCAATTTTGCGAAAAAACACTTTCCAAAACATCCACTTCTCGATTACGCTCTCGCTGTTCAAGATGTCACCACTATGAAAAAGAACACCTTGATTCTGAATGTTGACGGAACAATTGGTGTCTTGTTTGTGGATATGTTAAAAAACTTAAAATATTCAGATGAGGAAATCAAAGAAATGATTGAAATGGGCTTTTTCAACGCGTTCTTCATTATTGGCAGAACCATGGGATTCATGGGTCATTACTTTGATCAAAAACGTTTGAAAACACCATTATACAGACATCCTTGGGACGACATATTGTATGATGTCCCAGATAAACCGGAAAAGGTGGAATAAAATCTTGGAGGAATATGATTTCTATGAGTGAATCAGATGAAAAGATCATTTATACGAAAGTAGATGAAGCACCAGCTCTAGCGACCTATTCTTTTCTTCCCATTGTGAAGAAATACACAGGTGCAGCTGGAGTCACCGTTGAAACAAGAGATATATCCCTTGCTGGTCGAATCATTGCTAACTTCCCAGATAATCTTACTGAAGAGCAAAAGAAATCCAATGATTTGGAAGAACTTGGAAAGTTAGTGAAAAAACCTGAGGCAAATATCATTAAACTTCCATGTATTAGTGCATCTGTTCCGCAGTTAAACGCAGCTTTGAAAGAATTACAACAAAAAGGATATGATATTCCATCTTATCCTGAAGAACCGAAAAACGAAGCTGAAGAAAAAATCAAAGAACGATTTAACGTTGTAAAAGGAAGTGCAGTAAATCCCGTACTTCGTATGGGCAATTCTGATCGCCGAGTTCCAAAACCCGTAAAAAACTATGCGAAAAATAATCCGCATCATATGGGCACATGGAAAAAGGATTCTAAATCTCATGTTTCAACGATGGACCATGGAGACCTTCGGTCAACAGAGAAATCAATTACCCTTTCCAAAGCACAAGCTGGAACAGCAAAAATCGTATTTGAAGATGCATCTGGTAATGAAAATGTATTAAAAGAAACGCTTCCTTTGATTGAAGAAGAAATTATCGATGCAGCAGTGATGGGAAAGAAACCATTACGATCATTTCTCAAAAAACAAGTAGAAGACGCAAAGGAAAAAGACATTTTGTTCTCTGTACACTTAAAGGCAACGATGATGAAAGTGTCTGACCCCATTATTTTTGGTCATGTGGTATCAGTATATTTCGATGATGTCTTTGAGAAACACGCAGAAATTTTTGAGGAACTTGGTATTAGTCCAAATAATGGGCTTGGAGAATTATATGAAAAAATCAAAGCATTACCTGAGGATAAACAAAAGGAAATCAAAGATGATATCCAAGCTTGTTATGAGAAACGGCCAGATTTAGCAATGGTGAACTCTGATGAAGGTATCACTAATTTACATGTTCCAAGTGATGTGATCATTGATGCATCAATGCCAGCTGCAATAAGAAACTCAGGGCAGATGTGGGGTCCAGATGGAAAGACATATGATACTAAATTTGTGATCCCAGAAAGTAGTTATGCAAGCGTCTATCAAGAAGTGATTGATTTTTGTAAGCAACATGGTGCATTTGATCCTGCAACAATGGGAACTGTGCAAAATGTTGGTTTAATGGCTCAGAAAGCTGAAGAATATGGATCTCATGATAAAACATTTGAAATGCCCGGGAAAGGAATAGTTCGCTGTATCGCTGAAGATGGGGAAACGTTACTTGAACAACCAGTTGAAGAAGGCGATATTTTCCGTATGTGCCAAGCGAAAGATGCAGCTGTGAAAGACTGGGTAAAACTTGCGGTAAATCGGGCAAAAACAACTGGTTATCCAACCGTGTTCTGGCTTGATAAAAATCGTGCTCATGATGCTGAATTAATCAAGAAGGTAAACATGTATCTGAAAGACCATGATACTTCAGGATTAACCATTAAAATCATGTCTCCAAAAGAGGCTACTCGGCATTCATGTCAACTAGTGAAAGAAGGAAAGAACACGATTGCCGTCACAGGAAATGTACTTAGGGATTACTTAACAGATCTCTTCCCTATCCTTGAAGTCGGAACCAGTGCAAAAATGCTTTCCATTGTTCCATTGATGAATGGTGGAGGATTATTCGAAACCGGAGCTGGTGGATCAGCGCCAAAGCACGTGCAACAATTCCGTAAAGAAAATCATTTACGCTGGGATTCACTTGGAGAATTTCTTGCGCTATCTCCATCCCTTACACACTTAGGAAAACGCACGAAAAATGAAAAAGCAATAATTCTTGCTGAAACACTAGATCAAGCAACTGAACAATATTTGCAGAATAATAAATCACCGTCTCGTGTGGTAAATGAACCAGATAACCGGAATAGTCACTTCTACTTAGCATTGTACTGGTCTGATGCATTAAGCAAACAAACAAAGGATAAGGAATTGCAGAAGCGATTCAAAAAACTTGCTAAAGAGCTAAAGGAAAACGAATCAAAGATTAACGAGGAAATACTTGCTGTTCAAGGACAATCCGTTGACCTTGATGGATATTATCTACCTGATGATGATCTTGCATCCAAAGCCATGCGTCCAAGTAAAACATTTAACCGCATTTTAGATGCATTTTAAGAATGCATGTAAGAAAAAAAGAGGATGGAACCGAAATCCTCTTATAACTCTTTTTTTTCTTTTTTTCAAGGTAGATTATGAATAAAGGTATTTTTCTACTGTATTTGTTTATCCAATTCTTAATTTTCATTCAGATTCATTTTGTTGATGGCGGTACGTCTTATGAATATTGAACAATGTATCGAAGAAGTAGAATTAGCTTTAGATGAACTTGTAGAACTAAATAATTCAATTCCAGTTATCGTTGAAGGAGTAAAGGATCGGCGAGCGTTACGAAAGTTAGGACTCACTGGCGATATCATTTGTATAAACAAAGGGATTTCTCTATCGGATTTTGCTGATCAAATCAGTGAAAAATATGATGAAGTCATCATTCTTTCCGATTGGGATCGTCGAGGCGGATCATTATGCCGCCGGTTGAAAGAATTATTAAAAGGACGAGTAATCTATGATGTTAGGATTCGACAGCGATTGAGTAAGTTTGCTATGATAAAGAAAGTAGAGGGGCTTCCCTCTTGGTTAGAAACCGTGTATCATCGAATGGAGGATGCTTCGTTAAATCATGATTCATCGTCTAAAAAGAATAAATCTTCAAATGATGATTAGGTATGTTATAAAAACAACATTGAATCATTATTTTATAGATAATTAAGATTTTTTATAATGATTTAACTATGAAATAAAAAAGTATAACACTCTCAGAGTAATCATATAAACAATTATCACTATGAAGCTTGTGATGATTATTCGAAAAGCAACAGTGGAAGATGTTGATGCGATAGCAAAAAATAACATCTGTTTAGCTAAAGAGACTGAAGCAAGAATAATTGAAGAACATATTGTCCAGAAAGGAGTGAAAAACGTATTTCTTCATGAAGGAAATGGTTTTTATTTAATAGCTGAAGAAAATAAACGAATTATTGGGCAAATTTTTATTACAATAGAATGGAGTGATTGGAGAAATCAATCAATCTGGTGGTTACATCGTATTTTTGTTCAAAAAAAATATAGAAAACAAAAAGTTTTTACTAGTTTATTTCAAAAAGTTAAACAATTAGCTGAAAAAAACGATGTTTATGCATTACGTTTATATATGATGGATAATAATGAATCTGCATTGAAAATATATTCAAAATTAGGATTTGAACATACTCATTTTCTTATTTTACAAAAAAAATAGGAACATAATCATTTATTTTAAATTCAATATGCTTTCTTTTTCAAAAAATTGAATAGAAGACTACAAAAATAAAGACAATATTAAACCTTTTATGATGATTCCGAAAAAATATCAATTACCAATTGTACTTGTTATAATAATTCTTGTTCTAATTTCATTTTTTTCATATACATTTTATGCAGATGCTGAAGCCATCCAGCAAGTACAGGCTGAAGTAGAAACAGTGAATCGAATTGAACCAAAAATCACTTCCGCTACCATATCATTTACTATCAATCTCACCAATCCAACCTCCCGGGATATTCATCAATTATCTTCAACTTTTGATATTTTTATCGAAGATAATTTTGTGGGTACGGGGTCATTTTCAGATCACGATATCCCTGCAAAAACGAGTGTAACAAAAGAATTATCAGTAAATGTGAATTATGGTGGATTAGCAGATTCTGCAGTCGACATCCTTAAAAACTGGGTTTCCGGACAACAATCAACTCTAAAGATCAATGGAACTATAACTGCAGCAGTATTATTTGGATTAACAACAGCATCCCATGATTACATTGCAACTTCAAACTAAAGAAATATCATCTTAATTAATTATTAGTTAGAGTTAATTTAAATATTCTTCACATTTATGGATTTGATCCTTCTTTGACACCACATCGACCATATTTTTGAATGTTTCCGCAATGATTTGTGAAATCATAGGTTTTACTTTCCATCGATAAATAATAAAGGGATCATGAGCAATTTGATGAGCAGTCCATTTGTACATTTCTGAAGCTGTCTTTATTGGGATAAGATATCTTTTTGGAATAAAACCATATCCATGTTCAGCAAGCTCTTGCCACCCGCAATATCGATCGACTTGTGCATTGATAAAAGATTTAAATTGATCAGGATGGTTTAAAACATACTCATTTTTCAAGGAGTCTAATCCAAACTTTGCTAATTCTGTTTGTGGGAAATATAATCGTCCGAGAGAGTTATCTTCATCAATATCTCGAATGAAATTAATGTATTGCATAGCCCGGCCAAGATATTTTGCTGATTCAAAGGATCGTTCAACTAAACCTAAAACACGAGCCATGAACAAACCGATAACTTCAGCTGATCCATAAATATATTTTAATGTATCATCAAAAGTTTGATACTCTTGTTTGGTTAAATCCATCTCCATGGAATCTAAAAATGCATCAATCCAAGATTTCTCAAATTGTTTTTCTTTTGCAAGAACTACAAAACTATCAACAACGATATCGCCTGTTTCCTTCCCATTCCATCCTTGTTCAAATTTTTGTCTAAACTCATAGAATCCTTCTTCATCTTGAGGTATTTGATCAACATAGTTATCTGCTTTTCTTACGAATGCATAGAGGATAAAAACATTTTTTCGAATTTTAGTTGGAAAAAATAAACTACTATAAAAATAGGTAGTACTACCTTGTCTAAATATCGTAAAGATGGTCTTATCAATTAGCATGAGACGGTCCTATGAGATTGTATCAGAGAGAATCTGAGATGAAATAATAACCATTGGAACTCCAATCCCCGGATGATTGTAATGTCCAGTGTAATACAAGTTTTTAACTTTTTTACTTTGATGATGCGGACGGAAAATCGCTGTTTGTTTTAAAGTATGTGCAAGTCCTAATGCTGTTCCTTTATACGCATTGTATCGTTGACTGAAATCATCATGAGCAAATATTCTTTTAACAATGATATGATCACGGATATTTTCCTTAGCAAGTTTTTCCATATGATCAATTATTTTATTAAAATAAAATTTCCGTGTTTCTTCTGTATCTTCTAATCCTGCAGCAACAGGGAGTAACACAAATACATTTTCTCCTCCTTTAATTGCTGTATCTGGATCAGTTTTTGAAATACAAGAAACGTAGTAAGAAAAATTCTCAGGCCATTGAGGATTTTTAAAGATATCATCAAAATGTTTCTCCCATTCAGGATGGAAATAAAGATTATGATGCTCAAAATTCTTTAGTTGTTTATCAAGGCCAAGATACAAAAGATAGGCCGAAGGAGCTATTTTTCTTTTATCCCAATATTTGTTTGAATATGTTTGATATTTCTTATCTAACAAATTCATTTCAGACCATGCATAATCAGCATTAACAACAACAGCATCTGCAGGATAAGTATCCTTATCTGTTTTTACTTGTGTTGCTTTACCTTTTTCAACTTCAATAGTGTTCACTGGTTCATTGAATTTAAAATCTACTCCATGTTCAATGGCAAGTGTTTTCATTGCTTCCACGAGTTTACCCATTCCTCCTTTTGGAAACCAAACACCCATGTTAAAATCAACATGGGACATCAAAGAATATAATGCAGGACTATCATATGGACTTCCTCCAAGAAAAACAATAGTGTATTCCAGAATTTGTCTTATTTTTTCACTTGAAAAATAACGTTGTGCATATGAATCTAATTTTTCAAACATATGAAGTTTTGTACCCTCAACTATAAGTTTAGGTTTGAAAAAATCGGTAAGATGCTTGTAATCTTTGTAAATGAAATCTTTCATCGCAATATCATATTCGTATTTACTTTTCTTTAGGTATTCTTTCATTTTTTCTTTTGCACCTGGTTCCAATTCTTCAAATAATTCCAGGTTTTTTTCTAATTCTGCTGAAATATCAACAAAATCATCCTCATCAAAAAATACTCGGTAAGATGGATCGAGTCTGACTAAATCCATATAATCTTCTGGTGTCTTGTTGAATTCGGCAAAAAATGCATTAAATACATCAGGCATCAAATACCACGAGGGGCCCATATCAAAAGTAAATCCATCTTTTTTCCATACTGATGCTCTTCCTCCGGCTTGTTCATTTTTTTCAAGAACGGTAACGGAGTGCCCTTCTTTTGAGAGAAGTGCTGATGCAGCTAAACCCCCGAATCCTGACCCAACTACAATAATATCTTTACTCATTTTTATCACAGTTTTTTTAATTATGCAGTATTAGTCTTTTTATATTGTTCGTTTTAAGATAATTCATTGACTTTCATGTTTTTTCTATTCTTGATTTTGCTGGTTTAATCCATCGTTTTTTGAAGAATCGATATACAAGGAGATAGAATGAAAGCATACTATAATTGTAAAAGAAATCTTCAAATGGTATAGTGATAAATCGACCAAACCAAATTTGTTCAACGGTTCCTCCCCATATTGCATTTGGATTGTAAAGAACAATTGGGATACTAGTTAGCAAATAATTAAAGATAAGGAATGCAACAAAGGAAAGAAGTATGTAAGTCCAATAATTTCTGGATTGTAATAAGTCTGGGAACCATGTTGCAGCAATGATGAAAAAAGTGCTCACCGAAAGAAGAGCTAGCATAGTATACTCTTGATGATAATATATACCTGCTATAATTACAAGAAATATTGCAACTGCATAATAGATCCATTTATTGAACCAAATCTTTGTATCTTTGAAAAAATATTGTAAGTTCTCATAAATGAAAATACAAGAATAAGGAACAACCACGAAGAAAAGTGCTTCTTCAATAGGGATGCCGCCGAGAGTGAATCCAAAATCAACTAAGTATTCATGGTTAAACCACCAATCCCCTCTAGATGTTACTAAGATATCCCATAGAATGTATACACCACCAACGATGATAATCGAGGTAAATAATGGTTTGTAATATTTATAATATGGAAATACCCACTTGAATGAAAAAACAAGAGGGAAAATTAATATTAGAATGTCTAAGGTTAAATAGTATTGAAACATAGTTAACTCCACTCTCTTTTTTTAACTTACATCATATTTTTTACTGGCATAGATGAAACCAAAGTTTACACCTGAATGTGGACTACTTTTTTGATGATGTATGCTGTGAGCATGTAGTACTCGTTTCATATATCGACTTTTCGGTTTGTATTTTAATTTTACACGCCGATGAAAGAAAACATCATGAACAAGAAAGTAAGCTATGCCATATGACATGATGCCGATTCCAATCGCAAATTTAAAATCATATCCGTCAAGCCAACCAGTAAAAATAAAAAGAAATGAAACAATGCTAAAAATTAAACCGAATACATCATTTTTTTCGAATTTTCCCTTCGTATAACGGTGATGATCTTCATGTAAAAACCACCCAAATCCATGCATAACATATTTATGTAGAAACCAAGCCACAAATTCCATGAAAAAAAAGACAATAAATATAATCAATGCATATATTAAGATGGTTATATTCGAAACAATTGTTAAATCCATATTATTCAATAGTTTATCACAACTTTTTTAAATACTTTTCGACCGGTACTTAAAAATTGTTAACAAAGGAGATATAGTTTATCTGTTGCAAACACTAATGTATATCTTATTTAAATCTGTTGAGCGACCACCATTCAACAAACCATTTAGCAAATCCTGGAAGAATTCCATAAAAACTTATATTTCCATAAGTTCCAATACCATGATAATCTCCAATACTAATTACCATTGGTGATGTCTTTTTTTTATATTTTATAAGCGGTTTATTTTGATTTAAACGAATAATATTTTTTGCAATTATTTGAGCATGACGTTTTGCCTTCTGAGCTGTTTTTTCTTCTTTAATCGCAGTAATATCACCCCCAGAAAAAAGTTTCGGGAATCCCTCAACCTGTAAATGACTATTTACTTTAATTCGTTTATTCAAGTTAATAGGAAAAGGATTAAATTCCTTCAAATAGGAAGTATCTGCATTTATTCCTGTACACCAGATACAAGTATCAGCCTGAATTTCTTTTTCAGTTTTTGTTACAAAAACATGTTCTTTTGGTTGTGCTACAATTTTTTCATTTAAAAGTATATTAACTCCTCTTTTTGTAAGAAATTTCATTGTGTAAGTTGAAACGAAAATTGGATGCTTCTCTAATAATCTTTTATGAGAGTGAACTAAAGTAATATGAAGATCAGGTCTTTTGGTAGCCAGTTCTCCAGCAATTTCAACTCCTAAATATCCTCCTCCAACTATTAACACATGCTTTGAACTATTTAAGGAATTGAAAAGTTGTATTGCTTCATTACTAGTAGTCATTTTATAAACATGTTTTTTATTAGATAACATAATAGGGTAAATATTTCCCATACATAAGACTGCATAATCAAATTTTATTATTTTTGAAGTCGTTCGAATTTTTGATGGATACACTTCCTTAATTTTTTCAGTGATAACAAGAGTGTTTGGTAAAAATTGAGAATAATATCGTCGTAAATGAGTTTGATAATGTGGATTTGTAATACATTTATGAGCCCCGGGATTATATTCAAAATAAGATTTCTGATCAATTAAAGTCACGGATAGTTCATTGTTGGAATCTAAAAGGGATGCAACTGTTGCTCCACAAAAACCTCCTCCAAGGATCGCAACTCTCATTATCAGATGAGCATGCGTTTATCATTATTAATCTCTCTGAAATTCTCTATTAAGTAATGCAGAAAAGAAATAATGATTGTATAATAATCTTTTTAAATAATCATAAACAACGTTTAATATTATATAGTGTATAAAAGTTCGTTGTTGGTTTCTATGCAAAAAAAACAATGGTTAATTATTGGACTTATCATATTGATTATTAGTATTATATCCATTGTTTTTGTTTCAACTTTAGCGGGAATTAGTACTCCAACGGTTACAGTGAAAATTGATGCCTTTCAGATTTCAGAAAAAAACGTTAGCATTAACGTCACAATGGAGCTAGATAATCAAAATCCATATGACTTAATTTTAAATGATTTAAACGTAGAATTAATCTCATCTCAGAATAAGCAAATTGGTTTGTTTCGTTTTTCGCAAAAAACAGTCCCATCTCATGGAACAATATCGCTACAAACCATTGGATTATTTGATTTTAAAGGAGAATCTTTAGACGAATTTAAAAGCCACATAACTGGTGATTTTGGAGTGCAACTATTTGGAGTCTATTCTTTCTCGCTGCCGATAAACATAAAAGTAATCACCGATCCATCGTTAGCAATTAATGCAATAGTGCTTCCAACTATATCGCTGAATACCGATATTAATTCAGTCAATGAATCAGGAGTAAAATTAAATGGAACCATTATTATTGACAATCAAAATGATTTCTCAATTTCTTTATTAAATCCATTAATTACAATTAATCATAATCAAACCATAGCAAATACTCATATCACTATAAATAATGCAAAAATTAAACCTCAATCAGAAACCATTATAAATTTTACAAGTTTTGTCGGATATGAACTTTTCAACATCGGAAAAATCTCAGCAACAATTGAATCAGATATCAATATCACTATTGCTGGCACCTCTCTCACTCGACCGTTTACCGCTTCTGCAGAGGTGAATATTCCAGATATCACTACTTTTATACTCAACAATGAACGAATTGAAATTTCTCTTTCAGCTGATTTTGATTTGAGTCTATCTGGACTAAACATGAATGTTGGATTTAAAGTGTATAATCCAACAGATATACCATTAACAGCTTCAGAATTAGATATTATCATATACCGTGTTGATAATAATACTAAAACATTAATTACACAAGACACTTTAAGAGACTGCCCAATTTCAACTCGAAATGAAACCTGTTTAAAAACAACATTCAATCTTCCAATACTCTCATTTATTCCTTTAATAGGTGATGGGATTCCAGACTGGTT
Source organism: uncultured Thermoplasmatales archaeon (assembly GCA_964581795.1). Lineage (GTDB taxonomy): Archaea > Thermoplasmatota > E2 > DHVEG-1 > DHVEG-1 > EX4572-165. The sequence goes on from CAZOPW010000030.1 coordinate 18,757, forward strand.
TCTTCTTACAATTACGGGAGATTTCACCATCGCTGATTCAAATCAAAAAATACCAATTCAATTAAACGGTTTTGTTGATGGAAATTTATTTAGTACAGATACCTTAAACGTGAAAATATAGGTTCATCAAAGAAAATAGGTTTATCCAAACAGGTTATTTTAAAAAAACTGATTAAGTTTTCCAATTCTTTTAAACAAATAAACTATTTTATCTTTTAATGTATTAGCTCATTAAAAAATACTAGAGAAAAGAATGTAAGGATAAAACCATGAAGATTACCTGTCCATCATGCAAACGACGTATTAAACTCAGACGAGGAGAAAAGAAACAATGTTATTGTGGAAACTGGTTAGATTACCGTTGGTTCTTCAAAAAACGCATACCTTACGATGTGTATTTACTTGATGCTAATATAATGATTTATGCAGATAAAAACAAAGGAAAACGGAGTCAACTCTGCAAAAAGACATTATCTGTTAAGACACCTACTCTCCGTGTTGGAACAACTCAACAAATCCTTGAAGAAATTGGAGAGACTATACGTAAAAAACTTCCAAAAACAATACTCATTTACACTGCTGGTAAAATCCTAAACAAATTAAAAGGAACCAAAGCAACCGGTTTCAAACAACCCTCAAAAGTAGATTTATCATTATTACAGACCGCTCTTGAACATCCTGAAATCCATGGCATCATTACCTATGATAATGATTTTAGACGTATTGCAGCATCAGGTTTTATTGAACAACACTCAAGTAGAAAGTTCTTAATAACCACAGCTGCAGCATTCCAAAAGAAATTTGAACGATTTATTGATTGAAAGAAATGAATAAAACAAAAAAAATATTACAAAAAAAACTTTCTTAAACAATCCTTCATTACCATTCTATACAAAAATTTAGACAAATTTCATCTGATTATTTTGATACAAATTACATGAGAGAATACAGATGTATTCTATTCATGTTAAACATTAAATAGGGAAATTTGTATCCTGTTGTGATATTTAATTATAAACAATATTAAAGCCCCGTGGTGTAGTGGTTAACATAAGAGACTCTGGATCTCTAGTCGCCGGTTCAAATCCGGCCGGGGCTGTGATCAACAAACAAAATTTATTAAAAGTACGTGGGAATGTGAAAGAAATTATGAGTGAAGATGAAAAAAAATCAAAAGATTTTATTCGTGAAATTATTGATCATGACTTAGCAACTGGAAAACATGATCATGTCCATACTCGTTTCCCTCCTGAACCAAATGGATATTTACATATCGGTCATGCAAAATCAATTTGTTTGAATTTTGGTATCGCGGAAGAATATAATGGATTATGTAATCTTCGTTTTGATGATACCAATCCAATGAAAGAGGAAATGGAATATGTTGAATCTATCAAAGAAGATATTCATTGGCTTGGTTTTGATTGGGATGATCGGTGTTTTTTTGCTTCAGATTATTTTCCTCAAATGTATGAATATGCTATTGAACTCATTAAAAGGGAAAAAGCATATGTTGATGATTTATCTGCTGAAGAAATCAGCGCTTATCGAGGGACTTTAACCCAACCTGGAAAGGAAAGTCCTCATCGAAATCGTAATGTAAAAGAAAATCTTGATTTGTTTCAACGGATGAAAAACGGCGAATTTAAAGATGGGGAAAAAGTCCTTCGGGCAAAAATCGATATGAGTCATCCAAATTTGAATATGCGAGACCCTATTATGTATCGCATTCTTCATGCAGCTCATCATCATACTGGTGATACTTGGTGTATTTATCCCTCGTATGATTGGGCTCATGGATTGGAAGATTCAATTGAAGGAATCACTCATTCATTATGCACACTTGAATTTGAAAATCATCGTCCTTTATACGACTGGTTTATCGATCAACTTGATAATGTTTATCATCCTCAACAAATTGAGTTTGCTCGATTGAATCTATCGTATACAGTAATGAGTAAACGTATGCTGAAACAATTAATTGATGAGGGTTTTGTCGATGGCTGGGATGATCCTCGGCTGCCTACGATAAAAGGACTTCGGAGACGAGGATTTTCACCAGCGTCTATTCGTCAGTTTTGTAAAGAAATTGGAATTGCAAAAGTGAATAGTCTAATTGATTATGCTTTTTTAGAACATTGTGCACGACAGGATCTCAACAAACAAGCACCACGGTTAATGGGAGTATTAAGACCATTAAAAGTTGTGATTGATAATTATCCAGATGGTCAAGTTGAACAGATGGAAGCGGTAAATAATCCAGAAGATGAAACAGCAGGTATTCGAAATATTCCATTTTCTAATACACTCTACATTGAACGAACAGATTTTATGGAGAACCCCACTAAGAAGTTTTATCGATTATCACCAGGTAGAGAGGTGAGATTGCGGTATGGGTATTTTATCACGTGTACTGAAGTTGTAAAGAAAGGAGATGAAATCATAGAGCTTCATTGTACTTATGATCCTGAAACAAAAGGAGGATATGCACCTGACGGACGGCGAGTAAAAGCAACCATGCATTGGGTATCAGCAGATCAAGCTGTTGATGCTGAAGTTCGCTTATACAACCGATTATTTACAGTTGAAGATCCAACAAGTGATAAGACCAAAAAATTTACTGAATTTCTAAACTCCGATTCAAGAGAAATACTGAAGAATTGTAAAATCGAACCAAACATTACTTCATTTAATCCATTCGACAGGTTTCAATTTGAACGAAATGGATATTTTGTTATCGATCCAGATACTACAACTGAGCATCTCATCATCAACCGTTCAGTTGCTCTTCGGGGAAAATGGAAAGATTTCCGGCATCAACAAAAGAAATAAAATCGTTCAAACTGTTTTCATTTAAAGTGTTTAGGCCAAAAAGATAAATAATAGAATCCTAATCCCTCAAAGACATCAAAACTAGCCCTGTAGTGTAGCGGTTTAACACGTTGGCCTTTGGAGCCAGCACCAGCGGTTCGAATCCGCTCAGGGCTGTTTTATTTGTTTTTTTGGTTGCGTTTGGTATGTGTTTTATCTAGTTTAAATTCTTAAGAGATGTCAGCTCAAGTGGTTCAGATTCCCTGAGATCTATCGCTATCCCTCTACATTCCAATAACTATTTTCATTTACATCCACAAAAAGACCTATCCCTTGATATATTTCAAAATCAAAGCTCGGTGGTCCACCAACAATATAGGTGTCATAAGATTGTTTACTTGTGTTCCAAGTACTCAAACTCGTACAACCTGTTATATTATTAGACATATCATTTGCAGTTGTATTTTTTGATTTAAACCATCCAATTAAATTCCATCCGATATCCAGAGAAATATTTACTGTTCTAATTGGCGAGCCAGAAAAAGTATAATTATCTTCTGAACTCATATCCAAAAAATAACCTCTACCTTTTTCAATATTAAAATCAAAGCTCGGTGGTCCACCAACAATATAGGTGTCATAAGATTGTTTACTTGTGTTCCATCTGCTTAATGATAAACTATTACCAATCTCACTAGTTAAATCAGAAGCCAACATTTCAGTTTCTATAGGTAGCGTGATTAAATTCCATCCGTTTTTAGTAACAATAGTGTGAACTCTTATCGTGATAAATGTTGTATGATTATTACCATCTTCATCTGTTATTGTAAGTGTAACATTGTAGTCTCCATCTTCATTATAACTGTGAACAGGGTTTGGAACTGAAGAGTATTCTCCATCCCCAAAATCCCAATAATACGATGTAATATTTCCATCGTAATCATAAGAATGTGATGCATTAAAATATACTGTCGAATGATTCGTTTCATAGCAAATGATTGCACAAGATGAACAATTTAAAGTGTATAATGGATAATTGTCCTTACTGTTTCCACCAGGGATATTATATGGTGTATCTACTATACAATCTGTGTTGTTATCCCAGGCACCTTCACTTTGTTCATCGTAATCAGACCAATAATTTCCGCCTGAAGGATAATTATTATCCCATGTGTTAAAGCACTCATCATAAGCATTAATTGAGTTATTTTTAATTAAATTATGATAAATGAGGTTATTATTTGATAAATCCAATATTCTAATGCCGTTATCGTTGTTCTCAATGGTATTGTTTTGTAAATTATTGTTACAAGATGAATTTATCAGGAATACTCCATGATCACTATTATTTTCAATAATATTATTATGGATTTTATTTTCTGATGAGTCACTATTTAGTAATATTCCCTTACCATAATTATTTTTTATTTCATTATTATTTATAAGGCAATAATGGGCATCTGATAAGTAAATTCCTGCTTTACTAGAAGAACTTTTCTTGACTGTGAAATTAGTAATATTTACCCAATCGGTATTAATGGTTACTACTGCATCATTTCCACCACCATTAATTACTGAATTAATGTTACTTTCCCCAGTCAAATTTATACGTTTTTCAATTACGATATTTTCATTATATGTACCATTAAAAACATATACCAATCCATTTTCTGCAACTGCGTCAATACCTTCCTGAATGTTATCGAAATAAAGAGTTCTTTTTGCAGGTGTCGAGGAGTAATCATCATCTACATAAACAATATCTGGTAGGGTTATAGTTCTAAAATGAAATGTTTTACTAATATTTACACTACCATCATCTGCATAGACACGCCACCAATACATTGTATCTGATATATTTGCTCCTTCAAAAGTCCATTTCAAATTCGTATAAGAATTCGCTGTATTATTTACCTGATATGTCTTCCATGAATTATCATCACTAAAATTACTTTGCCATGTCACTGTGATGATATCAGAATCGTTATCTATAATATCGATGTCACAAGTTGGTTTTAAACTAATATTAGTGGAACTATTTGTAGGATATGAATTATGAATCCAAGGTTCATCATTTTGATAAGTGTAAATGTTTGGTTTCTTATCAATTCCATCATTCACTCCATCGCTATCGGTATCATTATGAAAAGGACTTGTGTAATTAACAAATAATTCATTATAATCATTTAACCCATCTCCATCTATATCCAATGTCATTAATGTTCCATTATCTGGTATGTTAAAAAGAAGATAACTTTTATAGGATTCATTACAAAAACTTGAGGGACTTGTTCCATTTTGAATAAAAAACAATTCATAGATACTATTACTATCAAAAGTGTATTTTGTTTTATCATTAATATCCATTTTAAATGTTGCCAACTGAACATATCGTATGTCATCATCAACCCATGTTGAACTGGACATATCAGTAACATTGAGCACTGCACGAGCATCAGATGAATGATATACTTTAAATTCATCATTCCTAAAAGAAGAATCTCCCTTCGTCCTATTTATGCCAAATGTATTCGTTGAAGTATTAAACCCATCAACCGTTGATTGATTCGACCACCAGCATCTAAAATAAATATTTCTAATTGTTGTTTCGTTTATAATAATCCTATTCGATGAGTTTCTCCAATCTATTGGTTGCCATGTACCCGCCCCACAATACGTCCACTGCGTTTCTTTTGTTGGTTCCTCTTTTCGTAGAACACCAGTATCTCCTGCACCAATACGTTTCTGATCATGCCATAAGGAATCTCTCTTTTCCCAAATGTTGTATCCAGGAGGGGCTTCTTTATTTGACAAATTCCACATGTAGAATGGTGTGTATTCAAATTCATCATTATTAGGTGTACTTCCTAAAAAAACACTTCTTCGAATTAAATTTTTTGGATTACTTGTTTCGTTCTTATACCATGATGTAAATCCATGATTGTTTTGTTCAGTTTCATAATGGATATCAAAACTATAACGATGACCATTTGTTATTGGAATGTTTCCTCCTTCAGTATCACAAAAATCAAGTTCAAAAATATTTATTTGATCGTATGAAATACTATTTGCTTTAATACGGCAGCTCGTTATAGGTTGTATTGATCCAATAGAGATAGCTTCCCAGTCTTTTCCACGTGTTTTCAAACTTCCATCATGAATAGTATGCCATACATCATTATATTGGACATCAATCACTACATTTGCAGATGCAGTGGAAAATTCTCCTGTATCAGAACTGATGAGACGAATTTTATCACAACTAACCTCAGATGACATATTGAACCAAATATATTCATTTATACTTGATATAAATGTATGAGTATCTTTGTCATCATCATTACCATTTGTTGGATTAATCCAATTATCTGATTCAGCACTTTGTGGTGTTTTCCAGTCAAAACTTGATAGAATTACACTCCAATTATGATCTCCTTGATAATTCATCTCTGTTGTATTATCCCATGTATTGGAGGTCATATTAAAAAAATGAACTGAAGCTGATGTCACTGTATCTCTTTCATTTTGCGTATCTATTCTAGACCATATCTCTAATCTTGGTGTTGGTATACAACTTCCATTTACGAAATAACCATCTGATGGTTTTGATGCACTACTATTTTTTGCAGGGGGTAAATAATATTGACTTCCTTCGTATATAGGGTTGCCAGCAAAAGTTATCTTAACAGTATCGGTTGACATTCTTATTTGAGATTTTGAATTCTTTACTGTTGTCTGTTTAAAATCTTCATTTTCAGACCATATGTTATCTTGAGGTATGCTATTTTTATTTATTGGAAAAAATGAATTATTAATTTTCTTTACAATTTCTGCGTTTACCCCTTTTGAAGAATTATCCAAATAGGTCTTTTCTAAATTGATCTCAATTTGTAAACTTATTATGGATTCAGCTCCAATCAACAAAAATGTTAAAATAAAAATGAAAATTCCTTTTATATATCTATTTTTCATTTTATGTCCCCTATTTTTTCACAAGCAATTATATGTTATATTTGTCTCAATAATAGATAAGTCTTTGGGATGAGTATGTTTTATAGAAAAATATTAATTTAATTAATTTTTCATTCATTATGTTCCGTATTTAATTCTTATTATAACGGTTCAATTTTATGTTAATTATATTTGTTAAATACAAACATTTCTGAATGAAAAGACCCGTTAAATAAACCTAATCAAAAGCTAGGGATAATATCAGAATGGACAAGCTTTCTTTATGATAGACCAAACTAATAATCTTAATAGTCATCCGTTTTTTTCCTTTTAAGACCAATCACGATAATTTGATGGATTACCAGGAATCCATTCTGGTGGTATTCTGTATGATCTATAAACTCTAGAACCAAATTGAGAATAATATTCCCATACAATTTCTTTTTCAGATGTGACTTCAAAAACCCGACTTGATATTGCTTCTGTAATCAGTGTATTTCCATTTGGTAAACGCTGAGCAGAACTACTCACAGGACTTAAAAATTTATGATTATTTGGTTCAAAAAGTATTGATCCATTTTTCGATTCATACGCCCAAATCGTATTAAAAGTGATTGGATTAAAT
>CAZOPW010000031.1:0-25796 GCA_964581795.1 uncultured Thermoplasmatales archaeon
TATTAATAGTAGAATATAAAAATTAAATAATGTGTAACAATATTTTCCTATCAGGAGAAGACTGATAGAGTAATCCTTTTCAATATTATTTACTCCTCTGCTATATCAAATTCATAAGTGCTGTAACCCTTAATGTAATAACTCCAATCTTCTCCTTTAAACTTCCAAACCGGCATGAGGTAATTTTGTTCATCAGTTAGAGCACTATCCTCGTCAATATAATAATAACATAATGAAATTTCATCAATTGCAATATTTGGATAACTCATTGGACTTCTTACAAGGCCCTCATGGGCTAAAAGTTTTTCATAGGCAAGTTGTGGACTAATTATTGTTGCTTCTCCAGCATATGAATAATTATTCCATAAAATACTCCCCAAATAAACTTCTCCATTACCATTAATAGAAATCCAAATTTCATTTCCAAAGCCATAAACCGGAATTTCGTTTAATTCTCTTCCGAAAGAGATATCAAATAGATATGGAGTTTTTTTAACGACTACATTATTAGATATTTTTTCTGTATATATCATTTGAGAGGAATCATAAATTGCCCCTTCAGGAAAATAATAATGTTCACTGAGATAATTTTTAACAAGATTTTCTGCTTCTTTCTCGGGAGGAAATCCTTCACATATCGTTTTATTAATCCCATCTCTGGAATCTATATCAATTTCAATTCCTCCAATTTTCTTATAAAATGACATCTTTTCAGGATAATCTGGAAACGATGTTCTATTGATTGTAAAAAATGTTCCATTCCATATCAACCAACCGCATATTATACTTATTACGATTATTATTGATAAAAATAAAACAATATTTTTTCTCATATGAGTCGGTAAAACAATTATAATGTATAAAAGCATTTCTTTTGATAATGTCTCATATTTGGTCTGTTGAAAAATTTATTTAATATTCAAAGTTCATTTGCGATAGATTGAAAAAATGAAGAAAAATTAAAGAAATATTTTATTCAATCTATTACTTTTTGAAATTGAACGGAGTTTGTATGAATAAGTAAATAGAGGAATAAACTAGAAAGTTAACCGAACTTATTGTGTACTATACGGGATCAGTCAAAATTTTATAATAAATTTTTATGACTAAATTGGTGTTTGTTTCCCTTCCCCTGCATATTTATATAATAACAAACTGATGATTACTAGTAAAACTTATAAAATAAAGACATAAAATCATTTAATATTAATTGATGGGCAAGATGTCGTTAAGAAGAATGAGTAATAAATTCACCTAAATTTTGCAAATTTATGAATTAAAATCGGCAATAACTAGCATCTCAAAATCTTCAGTTGTGAGTTCATCGTTTCTCGAAAAAGCACCAAGTTTTGCACCATAAATATCAATTTTTTTAAAACCCAGAGACTTTAACAACCATGTAATTTCAGATGGAACATAAAACCTTTCATTGCATTCTAATTTCTTTTTATTACCTGAATCATCTTCCACTGTTGTAATATTATGGTCTCTAAAAGTCATTAAATCAAAAGTATTACTTCTACAAGTAGTATTTCCTTTATCCGTTTTTAAATGCATTTTTTCAACTGAATGATATAAGGGAAATAATGCATTAAGTGTTGTAAAAATCAGCTTACCAGTATTCTTTAAAGATTCAGCAGCATTTCTTAAAATCTCAAAGTTCATTTCATCTGTTTCCATTAAACAAAATCCTCCTTCACAAAGCATTATTGCCAAATCAAAATCATCTTTGAAAGGTAATTTTCTTGCATCATGTTTTTGAAATTCTATTTCCAGATCTTGTGCTTTCGCTTTTTCTCTTGCCTGATTTAGTTGAGAATCCGATAAATCAATTCCTATGATTGTATATCCCCTTTTTGTTAATTCAATCGAGTGTCTACCTGTTCCACATCCGATATCAATTATTTTTAGTGATTTATCAAAATCAAGTTCCTTTTCAATGAAGTCGCATTCACCAATTGTTCCCTTTGTAAAACTTTCATTATCATATTTTTTACCATAATTCTCAAAAAGAGATTCATACCACTGTTTCATATCTTTTTAAAATCAGTTTAATGTTAATATATGTATTCCAAAATTTGTTACATTATTACTTGCTGAATGTATGAGCATTACACTCCTCTGCATAGACTCTCGACTTGAGTATGACAATCCTATAGAATCAATATTTTTACTAGAAAAAAAGTGTTCAGATTCCTTACCCTGCATACTCATTTCGATATATTGAAACGGATTTTATCACTAGTTAAAGAATATAACCTATGTACTTTGATAATAGGGCATCCAATATGATAAATTAAGAATTTTGATTATTACTTAGGTTTCCTTGTCTGATTAATATGAAGTATAAAGCAAAAAAGAATCATAAAAAAAAATAGAAGGAAAAGTTGGTTTATTATTTACTTACTGTATTTTTTACAAGATATGTGTTAGGGATGGAATGTTGTTTCCCCGCTTTATCTTTTAACACCGTCGTGTACCGAGTTACTTTTTCAACGGTTCCATTGTACTCACCAACTGTAATATTATCTCCCGGATTAACGATTTCATTCACTTGAACATAGCCGGCCATATTTGCACTGATGTCTTTCATTCCATAAGCAAATCCTGCACCGACACCGATCATTATTGCACCCAATAAAATAGCAAATGCAATATATAATATTGGAACTTCAATCTGAATCTGAGCAAGTGCAATAGTTAAAACAACAAAGATAACGATGAATCTTACACCAGTTGCAAGAAGAGAGGGGAATGGTAATTCATTCTCCTTGGACATAGCGTGAACTTTATCTGATAACCATCCAGCAAACCATAATCCAAAGATGAGAATAAATGCTGCTGCAAATAGATTTGGAAGATACAAAATTACAGTATTAACGAGTTGATTAAGTTGCGTAATCTCTAATACTGCTACTGCCATGTCAATAAAAATGAGAAGGACTAAAACAGTAATCAAGAAATCAATAAATCGCATCATTAATCCGGGTCGTTTAATGATTTTATCAACAGATTCAATGAATTGATTTACTTCAAGTTCATCAAATAATTTATGTATCATTTTCAAAATGATATCAACAATGACTAACCCAATAATGATTAGTGCCATAGCAACTAGCAAGCGAGGGAAATACAAAATTATTGGATTGATAAATGTGGTAAGGATATCAATAGCCACAATATCTAATGCGATCTGGATAAAAATTAGTAAAATCCATGCTTTAACAAAAATCAAAGCAAGATTGAGTATGGAAAATCCGCTCTTTTCAGTTTTCTTATCTGCTTTTGTTAACTTTTTACCCAATGGAGTTGTTTTCAACCAATCTCTAATTAAATCAGAAATATAATTTGCAATGACCAACCCAACGATGACAACAAGATATGCAACAACAATGCGTGGGAAAAACAAGATAATCGGTGTAATAAAATCGGTTAATGCTTCTATAGCAAGTACACCAATGGCAGCTTGAACAAACAATAAAACAATCCATACTTTAATAATCAATGCAAGGGAAGAAAATAAGGTATATCCCGTACCTTGAATTTCTTTGTCTATAGGAGCAACTGTTTTTTTTAAACCTGATTTATCCAAGATTTTTTCAACAAAGTTAGCAACTAATGTACCAACATATAAACCAATAACGACTAATAATGCCGCAATTAATGCTTTTGGTATAATTAAAACAATTGGTGTTAACAAATCAGTAATCAAACTAATCCCAATTGCTCCTATACCTAATTGCAAAAAAATAAGAAAAATGAACCAAAAAACAAATATGCCTATAAAATGCGATGCACTTTTTAGTCCTATACCTCTAAAATGTTTATCAATTTTTACCTTTTCCATCGCTTTATCGAACCCAACTTTCTCTAAGAATCGACGAACCACTTTTGTTAAAAATTTTGATATAACATAACCAATCAATAATAAAATAATTAAAAAGACTAAATCAGGCACGATATTCCAAAAAGCTGTTTCTATTTCAACAAATGGTTCACCAAAACCACCTAGTTTAAGACCCGCATCATATAATGATCTTGTAATAGGGTTCACCATATTATATACACCAAAACATGCAGAATATGATATATTAAAAACTTACTTTAAAAATGACTAAAAAATGACTAAAAAATAGTTATGATTAACAGATTAAGCATATAAATTAGGAAATTTCTTAACTTTCCATTGATTATTTCCATTTTTTATACTATAATTTTACATTAATTTCTATGTTATAAAAGAATACACTTTTTCATATAACAAATATTTTTTTCGAAATCTAATAAACAAGAGTAGCTGGATATTTCAAGTAACCTTTTCAAAATTGCTTAATTGCCTTTATACTAAAAGTTAAATCATCATTTTATTAAAAACGTAAATAATCCGTATAAATTTAAATAAATTTTGAAAATTGTTCAAAGAAGAGCGGTGAGCTTTATGTACCATAAAAAGATGCTAATCAAATAAGAGAGGTGGAACTATGAAAAAGTATGATGTTGTGGTCATTGGCGGCAGTGCTTCAGGAATTGCCACAGCGATCACGGGTAAGAATGCTTACCCTAAAAAATCATTTTTAATTATTAGAAAAGAGCAACAGGCCATTGTCCCTTGTGGGATTCCTTATATCTTTGGGACCTTACATAATACACAAAAAGATGTTATATCAGATGAGGTTTTTAAGAAAAATAATATACAGGTGAAAATCGATGAAGTCACTGATGTCAGGGTAGAGAAGAAAATCTGTACAACAAAAGATGGAACAGAAATTAAGTATGAAAAACTGGTGCTTGCTACAGGTTCTGAAGCGTATATTCCCTCCTGGTTACATGGAACAGAAAAGGAAAACGTATTTATTATTCCAAAAAATAAATGCTATCTTGATACGCTCTCTACAAAATTAGAGAAAATAAAAAATATTGTGATCATCGGAGGAGGATTTATTGGAGTTGAAACATCTGATGAACTTCAAAAAAATAGTAAAAAGGTAACTATTGTAGAAAAACTACCTCATATTCTTGGTACTGCATTCGATGATGAAATCTGTGAACAGATTGAATCCAAGCTAAAAGAACGGCATGTAGAATTAAAAACAGGTGTTGGGGTAACAAAAATTCTTGGCGATATAAAGGCAGCGGGTGTAGAACTTGAGAATGGTGAAACTATTGATGCTGATGCTGTGATATTGACTATGGGGTATAAACCAAATACTACACTTGCCAGCGAAATGGGATTGTCTGTAAATGAAAAAGGATTCATCCGAGTCGATGAATACATGCATACTGATAATCATGATATCATGGCTGTTGGTGACTGCGCAGAAAAACGTGATTTTATAACTAGAAAGATTAGTCCTACTATGCTTGCCTCGACAGCCTGTGCTGAAGCACGAATCGCTGGTATGAATCTCTTTCGACTATCCGCTATGAAAACATTTAGTGGCACTATTGCCATTTTTTCAACTGCTCTAGGTGATACAGGTTATGGGGTTGCTGGTGTCACAGAAAAAATTGCGACTCGTGAACAATTTGATGTAGTCACAGGTTCCTTTACTGGAGTGGATAAACATCCTGGGACCATGCCCGGTGTGCATAAACAAACGGTGAAACTGATTGCCGCTCGCGAAGGGGGACTCATCATTGGTGGTGAAGTCATTGGTGGTATTAGTACTGGTGAACTAACTAACATTATTGGTTTTATCATTCAAAACAAAATGACAGTAAATAATATTCTGACTGCTCAGATTGGAACTCATCCTTTGGTCACTGCTCCACCAACTGCATATCCTTTGATTAAGGCTGCTGAAGTAATTGCACAAAAGCTCTAAGAATCAATTTATTTTCTGATAATCTGAGGACAAAACATGGATAGGGTAATTGAACAATATGTTCTTCCCTATTCAATATATTTGAAAAAGTGGGCGATAAAATAGAGGGAAGGATTACGAAAAATCAAGATAAAGACGTTCAAAAAAACATATGGTTTTAATTTTATTGTCGAGGTATTAGTTTTATTTTGCTTTTTTTTAGTTGTTTATACAATTTATCAGTATTTATTATCTTTTTGATACTATGACTTTTGATGGTGTTACGATTGATGATCTCCTGTTACCCTTTATTAGATATGCAAAATTGCTATTTGGTATAATAGTACTTTCTGTTATTTACACAGTATTGAAAGGTAAATTATGGTCTTTGGCTATTTTGAATTTCTTGTTTACCATATTTTTTGGGTTTAGTCAGTTTCGAGGTTATTGCTAGTTATATTTTTTTTATGAATTGATAGGAACTTGTTTTGTTATGTCTAATTTGCCCGCAATTATTCTTCTATTGCTATTTCTCTTCTTTTTTACAAGAGATTCAGTAAAATTGTTTTTATTAAACTGAATTATTTTATCAATACTTTTATGTTTGGTGTTACTTTTTCTTTTTTTGATTTGAAAAACTTTTATGAGACTAGTATTTTATTTTTTTATATGGTTTTTGGATCAGAAGGTTTTGTGGCATGGTTTGAAGCAATTGTGTACACTCGTGTTAGAAAATTGTGTAGAAATATTTTCATCAAGATTTTTGTTCATTCATTGGGGTTATTATCTATGATTATAGGTATTTATTTTTTTATAACTAAAATGCTATCAATAATTAGTTGTTTAGGAGTATTATTAATTTTTATAGGATTTATAATATTTTTAACCCCTTTGGGTGTAGAGAATGAAAACTAACTTATAGAGTTAATAATTCAATTTAAGAGGTATTATCAAACTAATTATTTTTTTTCGTTTGCATCCATTTTTTTGCCGTAATTAAAAAAAAGATCATTCACTTAATTTGTCCTTAACTTGTTGAACTATATATTGAAACATCCCTGCGGCTTCATCATACTTTTCCTGACTTAAAAATTTCTCTCCCAACATACATAATATTTGCAAATCGTCACTTGGAAAACCAATTGTCTCTATAACATTGATGTAACAATCAGGGGTTAGTTTCATTAATTCGACAATATCATTTTTAAAAGCCTCGTTTTTCTCTGATAAATCAATCTGCTTGAGAACAGAACTCATTGAAGATAACGTGATTTCATAGTTTTCCTCCCATAAATCTTGTGTATAGGTAAGTAAAATATCTTTTTGATTTTCCTCTAAAAAGCTAATATTGTAAAAGAGTCGTTGCATGATCCAAGCTTGTTGTTGCATAGTTGTGTCTATCGTGGTTAATACTTCAGCTTTAATGGTATCAGACTGATTTGTTTCTTTTGCCCATTTGTCAAAATAAGAATTTTCTGTTATAAATACATCTTCAATAGATTTAATTATAGGCAGTAATTGATCTGAGTAGTTTTGATAAAGAGAAAGGGAAATTTCAGCAGCTTCACCTGTTTCATATGGATTAAAAATATCGATGTTTGAATTATGAAATGGAACATAGATACTGCTACATGCACGATTAGGTGAAAACCATCCTTTACTAAGATATTCATAGTTACTTTGTGGAATTTCATAGATTGCTACTCCTTCAAATGAATACGTGGCTTCACACATAGGCCTGATGTCGTTGACATCTTTAAATTGTAATCGAGACCATTCCATCATATCTGATACGGTGATATTTCCTTTCCTTTGCATAATACGATCTAACATTGATTGTTCCCAAGCATACACTGCAGTTGTTAAACGAATTCTAGCAAAGTTACCTGATATGTTTTGAAGTGTGACGTAAAAATCTCCAATTGTTTTTGAATCGCTAAGAGTTACACTCTCTGGAGGCATAAAAAATGAAGGTTTTCCATCATGGTATCCTATATTAGTAAAGAAAGGGATTTGCTTTACTTTTACTGAATTAGGTGTAACATCTAAGATCCGAATGCGAGCAAGACCACTTAAATGAATACAATCTCCTCTTCTCACTGTTTTCGTAGACACGGCATCATATGATTCAGCAATGAATCGTGAACGAACAAGTTGCGTATCCCATAGTTGGCGGGGATAATTTGAGATAACATCGATATCATCAATGATTTCTTTTGTATGGTACCGATATGCGTCTGCTTCAATCAAATACCCTTTTTCAGGACCAACTAAACACAAATTTTCAGAAACCCCTGTTGCATGTAATTGATCCACTGCTTTCTTTGTTAAATAGTTCACTGCCTCAGTTTCATTATGTGCTTGTTCACAACTATATCGGATCCAATCAAAATCATCCCATGCAAATGGGCTAGGGTTAATCCAGCGTGAAAGAGAGTCAGCGTCACCATACGCAAGACCCGCGTCTGTTAACACCATCCCAGATTTTACGATATTTGGTGGAGTATCTTCTTCAGAGGTGACACCGATATAGGTATGTTCGACTTGAAAATCTATGGGTTTGCCCGTCCATGGATGATGATATGTGTATTCATATCCAATGGGAATGCGTGTAAGAACTTGTAATCCGGCCCGGCTTGGATCTCTTACTTTTAATAGTAAATTGTATTCCCCTGCAGTACTGTTGCCTGTAGCAATAATATCTTTACAGGCAGTGCTTGTGCCAATACTTAACAAAAGTAAAAATAAGAAAATAAAAAGAAAACTATATTTATATCGAGAAGAGGAACACATCATTAATTATTATAGAATCGAGAGGTATAAAAAAGTTGCTTGTTATTGAAAGAGCAGCAATACATGATTTTTTCCTATCCAAATCTATATGTATTATGTTATTTTTTCATTTTTTTTGTGAATCAATCTCAAATTCTAGTACGGTATGGAGAAATTGGATTAAAATCGGAATATACTCGCCGGCAATTTACAAATCAATTAAAAAAGAATATCTTGTATGCATGTTCTAAAGAAGGATTAGCTGTTTCTATTGTTGTAAAACGAGGGCGTTTATTTGTACATACCACAGAAATTGCAAAAACAATTACTGTTTTGAAAAAAATTTTTGGTATAGTATCATTGAGTCCTGTATGGGAATCTAATTCAGTTTTATTAGAATTAAAAGATGAAGTAATTCGATTATTAAAAACTTCTTTAAAACCAAACACTTCTTTTGCGTTGCGCGTTCGAAGAAGTGGAGTTCATGAATATACAAGTCAAGATGTAGCAGTTCAGATTGGTCAAGCTGTTTGTGATGAATTTAATTGTCCTGTTGAGTTAGATCAACCAGATGTGGAAGTATTTATTGAAATTCGAGATGAAAAATCTTATGTTTTTTTGGAAATAATAAAGGGAGTTGGAGGATTACCGTATGCTACACAAGGTAAAATTTGTTGCTTTGTACAAGATTCTTTTGATATTCTAGCGAGTTGGTATTTAATGAAACGAGGGTGCTCAGTTCAGTTCTACATCACAAATGAATCATTAGCAAAACAAATTAACACTTTTTTAAAAAAGTGGTACATTCCTTCTTCCCCACTATTCCTCAAGGAAAATCTTTCAAAAGATCAGAAAGATTTAAGAGAGCTAATTAAAAAAAATCAATACCACGCGATTTGCACAGGTATCAATTGTTTAAAAGATAAAAAGAAAATAATTCAAAAAATCGCTAGATTTCAAAATAATTTTTCATTGCCCATCCTATCTCCGCTTATTAGCATGAATGAATCAGAATGCCAACGTATTGCAAAAGAGGTAGGAATTAATTTATGAATATTATTGTTTTTGGAGCGGGTGCGATAGGTTCTTTTTTTGGAGGTGTTCTGTCTAAAACCAATAAAGTAATTCTTGTAGGAAGAAAAGACCATGTGGATGAAATCAATGCTCATGGTTTAACAATAACCGGGAAAACCAAGTTGAATAGAAAAATACATTCAGTTGAGAAGGTTGAAGATGTTCGTATAAGTCCGGATATTTTATTCTTAACGGTCAAATCATTTGATACGTTAGAAGCAATATCTCAAGCTAAAAAAATTATTTCTCCAAAAACAACAGTTCTTACCATTCAAAACGGGTTAAATAACATTGATCAGATAAAAAAGGTTATACCTGAAAAACAAATCATTGCTGGTGTCACTACCCATGGAGTCCAATTTGTAAAACCAGGTGTTATTTGCCACAAGGGGAAAGGCTCAACGATAATCGGTGAACTCAATAATAAGAAAACAAAACGAATCGATCTGATTTCATCACTTATTCAGAAGTCTGGTATCCCTGTTGAAATCAGTCTTGATATCATAGTCGATATTTGGAAAAAAGCTCTTATCAACGCTTCAATTAATCCATTGACTGCTATTTTTCAGTGCCAAAATGGATATTTATCAAAAAATCCAATATTACGTAATTTGATTGAAAAAATATGTATTGAATCGGTAGCAGTTGCAAATAAAAAAGGTTTTTATTTATCTGTAGAAACGATACTGAAGCATACTTGGAAGGTAATAGAGCAAACAGAACAAAACCGTTCTTCCATGCTTCAAAGTATACTGCAAGGGAAACCAACTGAGATTGATCAGATAAATGGAATAATTGTGGAGTTAGGTACAAAATATGGTTGTAATGTACCATTAAATTTATTGATGACCAAAATAATTAAATCAATATAATGAAAAAAACCAGTTATCATTTTTTATGAACAGACCGACATTTTTATATAAATCTATGTCCATAATATAATATTAAAGATATTTGCTGGGGACAGAATCAACATGATTGATTTAAAAAAATTACAAAATGATAATAAGTTCTTAATAGGTGCTGCGATTTTTATAGCATTACTTATTATTCTATCAGGAGTATATTATGCTGTTGTTTATTTTGGTGGAGATGATGTTACACCAGAAGAACCTAAAGAAAAAGAGATAACGGTAGATGATCAAATCAGTCCGTTCTTAAATCAGGGGCTCACTGTTCAATTTGATAGATTTCGACATCGAGGGCTTCTTGATGAAATTTTGAAGTTTGGGACATCGTGGAAAACTCCTCCAAATTTCTATTATGTTGCTACTATAGATGGCCTTGAATATTCCAGTAAAGATGTTGCAGCTGCAGGAGGAGCATCCAGTGAAATTTTTTATAACACCTGGGATACGATATTTAAAGAAAATCGTATCATGAAAGATGTTGATGAGGAACAAGAAACAAGTAAGATTACTATCAAGATCATAGAACGTGAAAGTGTTGGTTTACTCGGTCTTCGCTCTCAAGACGTAGTTAAAGAGGAAATTCATCTAACATATGATTATAGAACAGGTAGATGGAGTGGAGATGATTCATTTAAAGATGATGATGGATATGGCCATTATGTTGGTGAAAATTTTGAATTATGGTTTAATATCTATCAAACAGACTATGATGGTGATGGAATACCGTATTGGACAGAAGTTAATGTCTTAGGTACTGATCCTCGGCAGGATGATTCTCTCCTTGATCCCGATGGAGATGGTATACCAACTAGTTGGGAATGGAAATGGGGGTATGATCCATTTTCGTGGGATGATCATTATAATCTTGATCCTGATGTTGATGGAATACAAAATATTGAAGAATATCGGATGGCAAAATATTTTGCAGATCCCTTTTCACAAGATATTTATATGGAGACTGATGGCATGGAAAAGGGAGGATTATTTGATATTCAACATGTTTTTTATGAGGAAAGCGGACAGATCATGATTGAGCGTTTTACCCAGCATGGGATCAACTTGTATATTGATAATGGATGGCCAGGAGGACCTACCAATGGAGGCGGCGAGATCTTAATGCATTATGATACAATCTCCCAAGAATCAGGAAACATGTTACAGTTTTACATAAATAATTTTGATGATGATAGAAAAGGAATTTTTAGATATACGATTGTAGGGCATAATGCTGGTTTTGCAATCCCCTCAAAATGGAATCGATACGATACAATAGCAGTAGATAGCAGTCCTTATAGACTCCTCAGACGAACAGCATTCACTCCGAGAACAATGCGGATAGTACTTGCTGCAGCAACGTTACATGAACTCGGTCATACTCTTGGTATTACCCCATGGACGATTGAAGGATGTGACAATCTATCATTTGCCGCGGGTCGACAAGCCAGCCAAGAGTATGAGCAGACTTGGGGCGACTATTACAGTGTGATGAATTATTATCATATTTGGGATAAGACGCTTGCAGATTATTCCACTGGGCAAAATGGTGGGAAATACGATCAAAATGATTATGAATATTTTTATCTTCCAACATTCGAAATTGAAGCTAATGTAATGGAGGATCCATTAATCGAACCTCCAGGAAAAGAACGAATTGTCGATGAAGAAATTCCACCTCTTGGCGAGTCATGGCTTCTTGAAGAGAATCTCACCAAGGAATATCAATCTTATTTTAAAGAGAGATGTTACGTTGAAAACGTTGAATGTGACATAAGATTGTATGTTCCTGATAACTTCACAAGAAGCGAAATGAATGGGACGATGGTGAAAGTGTATGCGAAACCAAATGTTGAACCTACGTTTACCAAGTATTCCTTAATCGCTGAAGTCACTCTTGATGAGAATGGTGAAATCGTTCATTACGATCAACAAGCTATCATCAATGAGTTACGAAGCTAACTTTTTTTTCTTCTTCTTGCATTACTTTTTTCAACATCAAGCTGTATGCTAGTTAAGAAGAAAGTAAGTGTTATCGGGGCAATAGTATGAATATTTTTGTTACGAGAAAGATTCCTCAATCAGGTATCAACTTATTAGAAAAAGATCATTCTGTGACAGTTAGTTCAAAAGATAGAGTGTTAAAAAAGCAGGAAATAATTGATCAGGCAAAAGATGCTGATGGTTTATTGTGTCTACTGACTGATACGATTGATAAAGAAGTTATCTCATCGATTCCTCATTTGAAAATGATTGCAAACTATGCTGTTGGATATAACAATGTTGATGTTTCTTTTGCCACTAAAAAAAAGATTCCAGTGAGTAACACACCTGATGTTCTTACTGACACCACCGCAGAACTTGCCTGGGCATTAGTGTTTGCAGTAGCTAGACGAATTGTTGAAGCTGATTCGTTCTGCCGAGATGGAAAGTTTACTGGATGGGGACCTATGCTTTTACTCGGTCAAGATGTCTCTAAGAAAACACTTGGAATCATTGGCGCTGGACGGATAGGAACGGCAATGGCTCTAAAAAGTAAAGGATTTGATATGAACGTTCTTTATGTGGATAATCAAAGAAATGAACAATTAGAAAAAGGGGTAAATGCACAAAAAACAACGCTTTCTAATCTTTTAAAACAATCTGATATTGTATCCTTACATGTACCTTTAACAAATAAGACACAGCATCTTATTAGTGAAGAAGAACTCTCTGTGATGAAAGATACCGCAATTTTAGTAAATACTTCTCGAGGACCAATCGTAAATGAAAAAGCATTAACTAAAGCGTTGAAAAATGAATGGATTTTTGGTGCAGGATTAGACGTTTATGAACATGAACCAAAGATTTCTGATGAATTAATGCAGATTGATAATGTTGTTCTCCTTCCCCATGTTGGTTCTGCGACAAAAGAAACAAGATCGAATATGGCAGACATGGCAGCTGAAAATATGATTGCTGGCTTAAAAGGTAAACGTCCTCCAAATTGTGTTAATCCTGAAGTGTTTGAATAAATCTAAGTTTAAAGTGTAAATACCCATATTTCAGGATTATCTGGGATGTCTTCCTTTTCGATATCAATTTGATTGCCTACTTTTATTACTTCATAATGGGTTTGTGATAAAAAATCTTCAATTGGAGCGAGAGGTAAAGATAATCCTTCTATTTTGTAATGCATAGGTATGCTGATTTTTGGTTTAATTTTTTCAATAAGCTCTGCAGCGTTTTTACCATCGAGAGTATACGTTCCACCAATGGGTATAAAGAGAATATCTATAGGTCCAAGTCCTTCGATTTGTTTTTCATCTAACAGATGACCAAGATCACCGAGATGTGCAAATCGTATTTCGTTAATAGTGAAAAGAAAAACAATATTTTTCCCTCTTTTTTCACCATGGCATGTATCATGATACGTTTCTATGCCCTTTATGGTGACGTCATGAATCGATCGTTTCCGTTTCTCTGAGATAATCGCAGTTTTTTCATGGGAAACTGTTTTTGTACTGTTATGGTCAAAATGATCATGGGAAACAAGAATTATATCTGCTTTCACGAATGGAGTAGGGATTCCAATAGATTTTCCATCATGTGGATCCGTTACTACAGTACGTTCATTTGAAATCTCAAAACAGGAATGGCCGTGCCATCGTATTTCAATCATTTACATGTACTCCGTGTGAATATGGTAAATCGGAGCTTCTTTGGATTTAAAAACATTATGGGCGGATTCTTTTAAATGAAAGATAACGGATGTTTTTATTAATGTCTATACTTGCAAAAAGAAATGTTTTTTTTACGGAATGAGCAAGCCGTATAGCTCTACTGACTTCAGCCCATTCTACAGGGTCAATGTAAGAGACAGCATGTACAAGATATTCTGCATGCGTTTTTTCCGGTTGTGACGTATATGCACGGAAATGGTTTCCGAATTTAAATCCGGTTTTCACGATGAGTCCTTGAGTTTTTAAGTCATGAAAGACGATATATCTTTTTTTAATGTCTTTTTGCCTCTCGTTGATAATGCTTTGAAAACGTTGTTTTGATACGCTTTCACCTGATGGTAAATGTATTTTCAATAAGTTTTTTTTGGCAAGGTATAGTGCTTCGACTAAGGAAATTTGCAAACCTTTCCCAAATCTTTTTCCAAAAAATTCGGCAGTATGAAGTAATTCTGCAATTTCTTCATCAAATATGACAACTCGGTCTTTGAGAAGAATGCCTTTTATTTGATTGAAATGCAATGGTTTTTTTTCACCTGTTAATGATTCACCGTCCAATTCATAATAGGTGATATCTCCTTCTTCATCTGCTATTGCTAACCAACAAGAATTATGAGTTTGGCTAGCATGATCTATAAGCATAATCAATTTTTCTATGGTGCCTGGTTCTCGCTCTGAGAAGGTAGCAATTAAAGACGAAGGTTGATCTGGTTCTTGCTGGTTTTTTGTATAAAATGTGAACAATGTATTATCTGAAAGTAACTGGAGCTGATGTCCTCTATGACGTAAATCGCTAAAAATAAGGTATTTCGTTTCAAAAGTTGCTTGGTTTAATGCTGCAAAAGCAATTAAATTCTCAAAATTAATTCGTTTTTTTTGATCATATACAATAAGTTTTTTTTCTTCGCATAGAAACGCTGCTTCTATGAAATCGAGATATAATTTGTTTGAAGAAATGGGAGTTCCAAACTTACTTTTTCCAAATAGTCTGCCGATGTCTTTTGGTTTAGTGATGATAACTCCGTTCTGGTCGAGTATACCGCTAGCAGGATTCATATCATAGACAACTTGCCCGGCTTATTTTTGTTTTTTGTAATAATCATTGATGTTTTGTGGCAGTTCATCCAAGCTATATTGCTTGTTTTGTTGTGTTGTTGTATCATAAAAATGATATGGTGAAGGTTGTTTATGGTAGTCGTTTTGTTTTGATGATTGAGAAATCGTTGTGAATTGTTTTTCTTTCTTTTTTCTTGTAGTTGACTGATATCCAATAAGATAACCTACAATGACACCACCAATGATGCCAAAAGTGAGTATGAATATGAAAAAGCCTCCTATATCATCAAAATTAAGATTCCAAGAAGCCGTTTGAACGGGTGGAATTCCTACATATCGGCTGGATTGTACACCGCATTCTCCTGAAAGGGTTAATACTCCTGTTATGAGATCGCTATATTTGTAGTAAAATAATGCGTTTTGAACATTTTCTTCTTTTAAACTTTCTGCGTATTCGTAATAACTCACTGCAAGTAACGGCTCGATACCGTTTGCTCGACTGTCGCCAATACCTGCATTTGCACTCTCATTTGCTCTCTCTAGTCGTTGTTCGATTTTTTCTTGTGAATCAACATCAACGAGTTCTAGCGCAAGATTTGCTTTGGAGAGAGATTCTAATGCTTCAAATAATGCTGCTGCATAAAATTGGTTATTATAGTCTTCCTGAGCACTATCCAGCATGTCTTGCGCTTCGGATAGTAAACCTGAAGTGGTACCGAGTTCTTGAAGGATTACCGTAGAATATGTAATTGATTGTTGTGCATCCTGAATATAATCATTTGCTAGACTTTCTAATTGTGAGTCAGTGAAATTACCTGTATCTGAAAAGTAATTTGATAAACCAAGCCACCAACTTATGCTTTCAGTTCGTTGATTTGCAAAAGCAATCTCATATAATGCGGTAAAGTCTTCCCCTTGTTTGATAGATGATTGAGCTGATAAGAGATATTCATTTGCTTCAGTGGCTCTTTTTTGAGCAGCTCCGACACATTGTAATGTAATTGCACCGGAAACACTAGCATTTTTGGCTATACTGTTTTGATTGTTAAATAGATTTTGAGCGTCTTCTAAGGTGTTTTCAATGAATTTATCAGGGTTTTCTGAAGAAAAATAATCACATGCAAGTAAAACGAAATTCGCATTGATTAAGGATTGGAATGATTTACTAGTGCTGGTATAATACAAACCATCTTCATACCAATTTTTACTCGATGTAAAAGCATCATTTGCTCCGTTAAGATAATCAGTTACTCTATTACGGTAGTATGTTGGGAATCGATTTGGAATTAATGATGAGTCAAAAGCTTCTGTTGCATTTTGCAATGTTGTATTAGCATTATTTAATAGATTGATAGCGAGAGGTTTCATTGAGTCCAGATATTCTTCTGTTGAGATGCTGTTTGATGCAGTTTCCGATTCTATTTTATGTCCTGTATAATAGTATAATACATCATTAATGTCTTGAACTTCGATGACTTCTATACCATAATTTTTTTGAGCATAATCTGAAACATTTCGAGTGACTTGTCGGGCGATGGTTTGAGTCCCCCAATTTGTTCGAACTGTTTCATAAATCGTCTCTGTGTAGGTATTCTGCCCTTCTAAAATTAAAAATCTGTTAGCTCCAACTGACGCAGCTGCATCTATCTTTTTCACTATTCCTCCAACTGGGCCTATACTTCCATCTGGATTGATCATTCCGGTCATAACTGTATTTTCAGCCATGTCCCATCCTTCTAAAAGGGAAACGACTGCAGCAGTCATTATTCCTCCGGCTGAGGGTCCTCCGATGATTGGTGAATCAGTTCGAATGACGAAGAAATAATCGTAATTATCTGGGTTTACCGAACATGTTGTATCTCTTTTTACAATAGATGAAGCTACTTTAACTGCGAGCCGTGCAGAACCTTGCATGTCGATTTGAGCTAATGGAAGTGTATCAACAAATACTCGACCACTACCATTATTTTGCAGTGTGACAGTTATTGTGGAGATTACTCCAATATATCCTTGCTCTGTTTCTCCAACTGCTGGAGCATAAATGGTTACATTTCTATAATTTAAACTAATTGAATCCTCATAAATTGTGCCTGGTGTTTGCGTTGATTGGATCGTTGTAATGGCAGATGCTTGAACGAAGAGGATTAATAGCATCACGATTAAGGTTTGTTTAATTCTAGTTGATTTTATCATAGTTTAATTCGCGCTCCTTTTTTATATGATTTTTAAGTCTGTCATTATTTTATAATTACGAAGAAACTTATTTTTTCCAATGGAGGAGAGGTTATTTATACTTTTTAATATGATGAGGAAGGGGGCAGGGAGGAAGATCATTTTTTTTAGAGGGAAAAGCAAAAAGGAGGAAATAAAAAATAAAAGGGATGATCTTCCTCCCATTTTTTTGCTTTTTTTTCTTGTTTGTTTCGGGGCAGCATTGAGATAAAATCTTCTGAAGAAGGCTTTAAAGGAGGCAGGAAAAGCCTTTCTTCTGTAGGAAGCGCGGGGTAATTGTTTTGGGGTTTTTATCATGTGTGTCACACTCATTTACGTTTTTTAAACGTTACATAACGTAACACTACGATGATACGTATGTTAATACCCCTATATAAAACTTACGAAACTGCCTGATAAAATCGAATTTTCTCATAAAAGCTACATTATGTAGCGTGACAAATTATAAATACTAAAAAGATATTAATATTTTTTTAATGACAAAAAACGTTGGCCCACTTGAACGAAAAATACTAGCAATCCTATGGAATAAAAGGGAAGCCACCGCAAGACAGATCTGCACAGCACTTGAGAATCAGGATGAACGACGAGCATATTCAACTGTCAGAACCATTATAAAAAGATTAGTAAGAAAAAAAATAATTTCTCAACATAGGCATCCAACTAACAGACAATATATCTATTCACCACTTATAACAAAAGACGAATTAGAAACGACAATTGTTCGAAAAACCCTTACCGATTTATTAAAAAGATTTGAACAAAGCACCATAAATTATTTAGCTGAAGAGCTCTCTGATAATAAGGAAGAAATAAATCGATTAAAACAAAAATTAGCTGAGATGAAAAAGGATGAATGAGATACTATTTGTAATACTCTTATCAATCATTTTCACCGGTATTGCCTATGGTATAGCAGAATTACTGATGAAATTATTAAAAATCGATCATCCAAAAAATACTTTTTTTATTTACTTCATTGTTTTTCTCCTCGCAATCACAATAGTACCACTTACCAGTATCTGCCTTTCTGAATCTATGGATATAAATAATAAGGAGAATATGAATGAATCTTTGAATCATTTAACGAACACATCTTTGGATAACCTTTCCAATTCACAAATTTCATCAAGGATAACACCTCTTTCAAATACAGAAAACGGTGAACTAAAACCAGAAAAAACTCCTTCAAAGTATATACTTGAAATATCATGGTATGATCTAATAATAGATGAAAATGTTACTGAAAGACAAATTGAGAAAACATCAAATACAAAAGATCTATCTGAAAATGAACAACAAGATTCATTTATGTCATCATTAGTTTCAACTACTGATTCCCTCCCTCCATTTATTCTTTTTTCAATACTTCTCTTCTCATGTGCATTTTTCATTGTTGTTTACTATGTGTTTTTTGGGAAAAAACACTATTTATCAAGAATTCATGCGATACCATCACGACATAAAAAACTCAATAATCTTGTAGGAGAAATATCAAATGAACTCCACCTGAAAACACCAAAAATGTATTTATATAATGGTACACCAAACGCATTCGTTCTCGGGCATCCTGCGGTTCTTGTAGTTTCAAATAAACTCTTGCAGGTGTTATCAGAGAAAGAATTAAAAACAGCTCTTCGCCATGAACTTACTCATATCAAACACCATGATGTCTTATTGAAAGCTTTCATTCAATCAGTTCGAATCTTTTGCTTCTACAATCCGTTTATCCATCTTATTGCTAAAAAAGTATTTAATTCACGGGAACTCCTTGCAGATGCAAGGTATAATACAAGTCATGATGATAAAATCTCATTCATGGAAGCTCTCATCAAAATTGCAGAATATTCAAAATCATCATATGGTGAGAATAAAGCAAATCCTGCACTCTCGGTCTCACTGTTGGAACTTAGTTCAGCTCATCCAACCATGACCGAACGATTCATCAGTCTTTTCAAACAATGTAAGAAAAAAACAATATTGACCGTTCTAATTAGCTTCATTATAGTATTCACAAATATTTCAGCTGTTCTTTTCACTCAATCCTATTTCGCTCAACCAATAGAATCGGATTCATCTTCTGAAAAAATTGTAAATGTTGAAAAACAATATCTTGTTCAAGATATCACCTATACAACAATATATCAAGATAACGAACCATATCGGGGAAAAATGATCCATAGGACTTTATACAATGTGATTAGTTTACCAACTTTTTCAAATAATAGTAATATTAAGGAAATTATCAATTATATCCTTCTTTGTTACTATAGTAATCAACAAGAAACATCAGCTTTTTAGTTCATTATGCATAATTTTAAAATGAATGATTTGCAAAGAAAAGAAGAGAGGATGAGAAGTATTTTTCTCTTAAAATAACGGCCAGATATGATACCATTGATCATTAACAAAGACATCAATAGTAAGTGAGAAAAAGGTAATTGATCCTGTTTTATTCACATAGAATTCGGATAATGGCCACACAGTCCATTCCAAATGAAAATCATCTGCAGAAAGTGTTTCACCAAATAATTTTATCCCGTTTTCTGGTCCTCTAATCAATAAATCCATATTACTTAAAGACTGTTCATTAGTATCTAATGTTAAAAAACCGGAAACATTAGATTTCCATGAAAAATAAATATGTTCAGCAGTCGGTTCTGCATCTAATTGCGCCTCCCATTCTTCAAAGATTATATCTAAATCAACATGTAAAGATGGATCCTTAAATACTTCAAAATCTCCAGGATTCGTTAAATTCCAAAACGCAGTTAAATCCACTGTTGATAAATCATTAATCGATAGATTAATTGTTGGGTTTTGTAATGAATTTAAAAGGTACACTGTTGTCCCATCAGAATCGATTGAAACATGATAGGAACCATTTTCTTTAGACGGAACCCATTCCGCTGCTAATTTACGAGGCGTATTTTCAATTAATGCATATTTACAAACACCAATTTCATCTGTTTCAACAAGTACGCTTACATCATACATGCTCTCACTTTGATATTCAATACTTCCTCCATCGGAAGAAAATGGTGTCAACGTTAATGAAAATGATATCTCTTCAGGTAATGAATCAATGGTTAATTTCGTTTCTTTTGTGTCACCCTCTACAGTTTTTTTCATATCTGCAGTAAATATTGTATCAAATGGAGAATCTCTGGTGAACTTATATTCCCATGTATTTGGATCTAGAGTGGATTGAATTGTGATCTGAGTTTCTGTTGCCGGTTGAAAACCAAAGGAATATGTTCTTTCTACTTCAGTATCATCATAAGAAGCGAATAAATTTATTTCTTTTTCAGATTGTCCCGATTCGTAGGTAGGATTCATATTCAAAGTAATCCCTGTTGTTTGATCACTTGGCTGGATAAAAAGTAGGGAAGATAACTGAATTCTGCTTGGTATTACATTATTTTCGCCACCTGAGTTATCATACCCTACAGAGATTAGATTATCAGCGATATTTGCTGAAAGTGAAAACGAATTCTCTTTGATTTCCTCGGAAAGTAGTTCTACAGATACAGAAAACACTGCTCCAAGTATGAAGTCTGGTGAAAGAGTAATATAAGGTAACAAAAGATATTGAACCTGAATATCTTTTCCATCAACTCCTGTATTCTGATTATTATCAATGTCAAGTTTATTGTTTAACCCAAATATAATATCTGTTGTTTTTTCAACGTCATTAAATGCTGTGTTAATGGAGCTAGTAAAAAAATTCAATTGAAGTTCTTGGTTTCTTCCAAAAAAAACATTTTTCAGTAATTTTTTCCCGTCAAAGATTTGTTCTTTGAGAGCCTTCTCGTTGTGATTCTGATTTTTTATTGTTCTCATATTAAATTGTTGAAATGCAACTGCAAAACTCGTTGCAATTATTAATAGTAATGTAATAAACATTACACCTGCAATAATCCCTCTTTTATTCATAAACTTTTATCACCTCTATATATATTATATCTGTTGGTTCTCTCTTATATCATTTTGTACGATTTCCTCTGTAATTGTCGAATTTTTTTTATTCCTAGTTTAAAAATAACAACCGATTTTTAAACAAAATACGCCTTTATAATTATTGATTATTATTCAATTTTACCAAAATTATACAAAATTAACATTATAATAACTAAATTTCTTCCCGATATTCTTAAGTAGCATGATAGGATACCATGCATCCATTTAGGAGTTAATAAAAGAAATCCTAGGAAAATACACACAAAAAAAACGGTATGAGAAATGGAGGCATGATGAAATGGTTCAAATTCATGAATTAATATTAAGAGATGCTCACCAATCAATGCTTGCAACACGAATGCGTACAGAGGACATGCTCCCTATCGCAGAGAAACTTGATGAAGTTGGATACTTCTCAATGGAAGTATGGGGTGGAGCAACCTTTGATGTTCCAATTAGATATCTCAATCAAGATCCATGGGAACGTATTCGCAAATTAAAGGAAGCAATGCCGAACACACCAATGCAAATGTTAGAACGAGCAATGAATATTGTAGCTTATTGGAATTTTCCCGATGATATCGTGAAAAAATTCATGTATTTAGCAAAGAAAAATGGTGTGGATTATTTCCGGATTTTCGATGCATTAAATGATTTACGAAATATGGAAATTCCCATTAAATCAGCAAAAGAAGAAGGGGGACACGTACAAGCATGCCTGAGTTATACAATTTCACCTGTTCATACTGTTGACTATTATGTTGAAAACTTTAGTCAATTAGAAAAAATGGGTGCAGATTCTTTATGTATAAAAGATATGGCAGGTATGATCTCCCCAAAAAGAGCATATGACATCATCAAAGGAGTCAAAGATGCGGGAGTGAAAATACCTATCGACTTACACTCCCATTGTACAAGTGGCATGACGGGGATGGCCTATCAAGCTGCTGTAGAAGCAGGCGTTGATATCTTAGATACTGCAATTTCACCAATTTCAGGTGGCACTGCAGCGCCTCCAACTGAAAGTATAGTTGCTGCATTAAAAGATACAAAATGGGATACAGGATATGATTTAGAAGCACTCATTGAAATACGAAAATATTTCTTAAAAATCTGGGATAAATACCGACATCTTCATCGATTCAATGCTTTAAAAGTTGATCCAAGTGTCACTCTTCATCAAATCCCTGGTGGAATGCTTTCAAATCTTATATTCCAATTAGAAGAACAAGGAGCACATGGAAAATACCAGGAAATTCTTGATGAAACCGCTCGTGTTCGAAAAGAACTAGGATACCCACCATTAGTTACCCCAACCAGTCAAGTCGTTGGGGTTCAGGCAGTGATGAACGTACTTCACGGACGATACAAAGTGATTCCAAAAGAAACCAAAGATTACTGTAAAGGAATGTATGGACGACCGCCTGCTGA
Source organism: uncultured Thermoplasmatales archaeon (assembly GCA_964581795.1). Taxonomy (GTDB): domain Archaea; phylum Thermoplasmatota; class E2; order DHVEG-1; family DHVEG-1; genus EX4572-165. Next base: position 22,954 of record CAZOPW010000031.1, read on the forward strand.
AATTGATCCAAAAATCATGAAAAAGGTATTAGGAAGCAACTGGAAAGACGAAGTTATAGACTGCCGGCCAGCGGATTTATTAAAACCAATGTGGGAAAAACGAAAGTCAGAGTTAAAATCATATGATGATGTTGAAATTAATGATGAAAATGTGATGACCTATGCAATTTATCCACAAGTTGGATTAAAATTCCTACGGGGAAAAGCACAAGCTGAATTTACTTCCGATGAATTACCATTACCAATTGATCATAAACTCACTCGAGGTATGGTGAAACAATCATTCCCTGAAGTTAATGATATTTATCTTGAAACAGAACCACCAGAGAAACGAAGCGGACCAGCACAAATTCCAACGGAATTCGAAGTAGAAGTTGATGGTGAACCTTATGAGGTAAAAGTAACACCACAAGGTGGATTCCTTGTTGCAGGAGCCGGTGAAGGGGTAGTGCCTCCAAAAGATGTGGAAGGTGCAATCAAATCAAATATGCAAGGAACAATTCTTAAAGTTAAAGTGAACAAAGGAGACAAAGTGAAAAAAGGAGATGTTCTGGCCACTATCGAAGCAATGAAAATGGAACAAGAAATCAATTGTGAAGTTGACGGTGAGGTAAAAGACGTCTTTGTTGGTGAAGGAGATGCAGTGAAAAGCGGCGATGTCCTCATGCAAATTCTCTGAAAGGATTATAAGATTTTCAATTATATAAGGAAGTGAAAATAGTATGTTAAATAAAGTTCTCATTGCGAACAGAGGAGAAATCGCTCTTCGAATCATGCGAGCCTGCAAAGAACTTGGTATTAGCACAGTTGCAGTCTACTCTGATGCAGATAAAAAAGCTTTATTTGTGAAATATGCTGATGAAAAATACAATATTGGTCCAGGTCCTGCCAGTCAAAGTTATCTAAATAAAGACAAAATAATCGAGGTTGCAATCGATACGAATACTGAGGGAATTCATCCGGGATATGGCTTCATGGCTGAGGATGCAGAATTTGCTGAATTATGTCATAAAAACAACATTGAATTCATTGGTCCACCAGTTTCAGCAATGAAACTTATGGGATCAAAAATCGATTCAAAAAAATCAATGATGAAAGCAGGGGTCCATGTAGTTCCTGGAGTTACTGAAGCTATTAAAGACCATGAGAAAGCAAAGGATATCGCTCATGAAATAGGATATCCTGTGATGTTAAAAGCTTCTGCTGGTGGTGGCGGTATTGGCATTCAAAAGGTTGATGATGAAAAGCAAATGGAAAAAGCCCTTGCGAGTGTGAAACAATTAGCTAAGAATAGTTTTGGTAACGATGCAGTATTTATCGAGAAATTTATAGGTGATCCTCGTCACATTGAATATCAAGTAATAGGGGATAAGGACGGAAATATCATTCATTTGTATGAACGTGAATGTAGTGTTCAACGAAGACATCAGAAATTGATTGAAGAAACGCCTTCATGTGCATTAACTCCTGAATTACGAAAAGAGATTGGTCAACAAGCTGTTCTTGCCGCTGAGACTGCGGGATATTATAATGCAGGTACTTGTGAATTCATGTTTAAAGATGGGAAATATTATTTCCTTGAAATGAACGCTAGGTTACAAGTTGAACATCCAATCACTGAAGCAACGACGGGAGTGGATCTTGCTCGTGAACAACTTCGGGTTGCTTCAGGTCTACCGCTTGAGAACACTCAAGATGATATTCATCCTCGTGGTCATGCGATTGAATGTCGGATTAATGCTGAGGATCCGTTGAATAACTTTGCTCCAGCTCCAGGTAAGATTACGAGATATGCTGAACCAAGTGGCCCTGGAATTCGAATAGATTCTGGGGTGTATCGTGGTTTTGAGATTCCACCGTATTACGATTCAATGATTGCAAAATTGATTATTTGGGCTGAAGATCGGCAGCGTGCTATTGAACGTGTAAAACGAGCTTTATGGGAATTTCAAATTGGTGGTGTGCGCCATAACATCCCATTCCATCAAGTAGTCATGAATAATCCACAATGGGTTGAGGGTACGTATGATACGAGTTTCATTCCACGATATCAAATCCTTGATCAAGTCATAGAGCATGTGAAAACATTGAAATCACAATCGTCTAGTCCTAAAGTTGCTGCTGCTATGGCTGCGGTTCAAGCAGTTAATGTCGCTATGAACAATCAAAACCAACCACAGCCTCCAAGTCCATAGGTTCGGTAAATCTAAAAAAAATTCATATCCTAAACTATTAAGGAGATCAATCCTTTATTTTATTTTTTTAAAAATTAAATAGGCGAAGAAAGAATAAAAAAAAAGAAAAATTGAATGTTTTTTACTTTTTGATAAGATCCAGAGCTGCAAGTTCATCAGCAAGTTTTTGAACGGCGACTGAGACATCTTCGGTTTTTCGAGCACCGGTACACACAATTTTTCCTGATCCAAAAAGAAGCATTGCTACCTTTGGATCTTGAATCCGGTACACTAATCCAGGGAATTGTTCTGGTTCATATTCGACGTTTTCGAGGCCAAGACCCATTGCAACTTCATTTAGATTTAATTCTGTTCCAAGGTCAGATATGGCAACGATATTTTGAATGACAATTTTTAATTCTTCATTTGAATAGACTTCAATTCCAAGTTTACGAAGTTTATCTGCGATGATATCGACGGTTTTTCGAACGTTTTCAACGTTTTTTGCTCCAGTGCAATTCGCTTTTCCGCTCCTAAATAATAATGTGGCGGTTTTAGGTTCGTCTAATCGATAGACAAGTCCAGGGAATTGTTCTGGTTCATATTCAGCTTCTTCAAGTGATTGAGCGATAGCATCTAAATCAAGTTTTTCAGCAAATGATGTCGATG
>CAZOPW010000032.1:0-25469 GCA_964581795.1 uncultured Thermoplasmatales archaeon
ATTCTCTTTTTCATTTTTCTACCTGTTTAACAATCTCATTGGATATTTGTTTGATTGTCATTTCTTCCATTTTAGGTTTTGAAAAAAATCCGTTAAATGAACCCTGCATTGTTATTTCACCAATGTCAAGTAATTGATCACCATCACTTGCATTAAATAAAACAACTGGATTATCATACATTGTTTCAGCTGTTTTAAAACCCGTGAAATACTTAGTGTTTCCAACATCTGAAAAATAATAAAATATGTTGTATTTGCATTCAGATGACCAAGGAGAGTACTGCGTTGATTCCTCAGTTACATGCAACCCTAAAAATGAAGCATTCTTGGTATTATTTGTTATATTAAGCACTTTTATTGCTTTGGTAGAAGTAAGATGTGACTCAAGTTCATTTGTAAGTACTGATCGCAATTGGTCAGCAAATAAACTTAAATCATTTATGTAAAGATACAATGTTTCTTTAATTGCACCAGTTGCATTATTTATTTTAAATCCTTCTATATTACTGTGTGTATTCCACTTGGCAGAAACAATACCTATATTAATAAAAAATAAGGATGATATGACTAGAAGGGCTGCAATACTAAATACACCGATGATGGCTAGCTGTTTTGATTTAAATACATTTTTTTGATTCATAGGACTTCAACCTTTTTTACTTTTGAAACAGAGGAACTAATTTTTCTTTCTTCACAACCTGTATTCTTGTTTTTCTTTTAAGTAATAATCGAGCTTGTTTGGCATTTCCCAAACAAAAAAATTCGATATAAAAAAATAGTAAAAAAGAGAAAGGAATTGAAAACTGCTTATTCAATTTCCTCTAAAATGTTTACTACGAAATCATAAAATTTTTCGACTGTACTTATCGTTACTTGTTCTTCTGGTGAATGCGGATACTTAATCGTTGGACCAATAGAAATCATATCCATTCCACCAAATTTTTCACCGATTATCCCACATTCAAGACCTGCATGAATCGCTTCTACTACTGGTTCCTCTCCATATTTTTTCTTATATAAATCCTTACCAAGTTGTAACACTTTAGATTTAAGATCAGGTTTCCACCCAGGATAAGGTTCTTCTTCTTCAACAGATCCACCAGCAAGAAGAACAATCGCATGGATACGATCACGAAGATTTTGTAATGCAGACATCATTGAACTTCGAGAGCTTAACAAAATAAAAGCATGATCCTTTTCAAGAGTTGTTTTAGCTAGATTTGTTGACGTTTCCACAAGACCTTCGATATCATAACTCATCTTTTCAACACCATGCGGTAAACCATGAAGTATGTTGAGCAGTCGTTGTTTTGAATCTTCATCTAGCATTTTCTTTGGAGTATTTGCCTTGGTCAATGAAAAGGAAAAATTTGGATCAATCGGTTTAAATTCCTTTAAAATAGCAGCTGCTTCTTCGTTCATTATCTTTTCAGCTGCATTTTTATTTTTCAATCCGATAACCGCATGAGCTTCTCGAGGGATTGCATTATGTTTATCACCTCCAGCAAAATCAGCGATAACGAATCCTTCATCTGCTTGATCTGCTTTCCATAAGATACGAGCGAGAAGTTTGACTGCATTACCTCGCTGCTCATGGATATCAACACCAGAATGACCTCCACGCAGCCCACTCACATTTGCTTTCATCCAAGTTACTGATTCATCTATTTGTTTCATTGATAGTGGAAGACTGATTTCTGAATTTCCACCACCTGCACAACCAACGGTAATCACGCCCCAATCTTCACTATCCAGATTTAAAAGCGTTTTACCTTCAAGCATATCACTTGATAATGCAAAAGCTCCTGTAAGACCGGTTTCCTCATCAACAGTGAACAATGCTTCAATCGGGCCAATCGTTAACGACTCATCCTCAAGAATAGCAAGAGCCGTAGCAACACCAATACCATCATCAGCACCAAGAGTGGTTCCTTTTGCGGTTAGAATATCCTCTTTTTTATCTAATTCAATTGGATCATGTGCAAAGTCAAACTTTTTATCACTATTCTTTTCACAAACCATGTCCATATGACTCTGCAACACAACTATTGGTTTATCTTCCATTCCTTTGTCAGCAGGTTTTTTTATGACCACATTGCCTGCTTCATCAACTTTATATTCTAAATCATGCGTTTTAGCAAAATTTACAATATACTCTCTAATTTTTTCTTCGTGTTTACTGCATCGTGGAATCTTTCTAATTTCATCAAATTGTTTCCATAATAAGTTAGGTTTCAAATTATCTACAACAGACATCATATATGCCTCCCGCACACATCTACAACACGTGTAACAACCAATATCATAAAAGGTTTGCTTATCACCTATCTAAAAATGCCAATTATTTAAATATCCTTGATTGATATCTGTTCCTTGGAGGCTTGATAATTTATGGACTGGGGAATGAAAAACCGGTTATCAAAAATTATTCGACCAAGAGATGGTCGAACAGTAATGTTAGCTGTAGATCATGGCTATTTTATGGGGCCAACAACAGGACTTGAAAATATAGAAAAAACAGTGAAACCTTTGCTTCGATATGCAGATACTTTGATGCTTACTCGTGGAGCATTACGAAATTATATCGATCCAGATACAAATATACCAATCGTTCTTCGAGTATCTGGAGGGACTAGTATTTTGAATAAAGAACATTTACTGCATGAAGGAACAGTCGTTGATATCGAGGATGCTATTAGATTAAATGTTTCAGGAGTTGCTTTTTCTATCCTTGTTGGGCAATCTTTTGAACGAGATACACTTCTTGGAATGACTGAATACATCGATAAATGTGAACGATATGGGATTCCAGTGTTAGCTGTTACAGCTGTTGGTCGTGGACTTGGGAAAGATGCGAAATATTTGAGCCTTGCTAGCCGTATGGCTGCAGAACTTGGCGCTCATATCGTAAAAACGTATTACTGTGATCAATTTGAAAAGGTAGTTGATACCTGTCCGGTTCCTATTGTTATTGCTGGTGGAAAGAAACAACCTGAAAAAGATGCATTACAAATGGCTTATGATGCATTACAAGCAGGAGCTTGTGGCGTGGACATGGGAAGAAATATCTTTCAGAGTAGTGATCCTATAGGTATGATTCGAGCGGTTAACGCAATTGTTCATAAAAAATATGAGCCAAACGAAGCATATGAATTATTTAAAGAACACAAATCAAAAAAATAAACGTGTTATATCTCATCTATCAATAATAAAATAAAATCGATAATGGATGGGATTCTTCTTTTTATTCCATCTTTTTTAGACATGTGAACAACAAAAATTATCAATTAGCAGCCTCGACTATTGTTTTGTACTGCTTTTCAGTATTTTTATCATTGTTAAATCTAAAAATTTTCAAGAAATGAAAAACTAAAGTATACACAATATTTTTGATTAACCTTCTGTTCTCACCTATGGTGATTATTATTTCAGCGTCAATGAATGTAGCGATGTATTACAATAATAATGATATACGAATCGAGCAACAAGATATACCAACGATATCAGATGATGAAATCTTAGTAAAAATCATGGCAAGTGGTATATGTGGTAGTGACGTGATGGAATGGTATCGAATCAAGAAAGCCCCACTAGTCCTTGGTCATGAAATCGCAGGTATCATAGAAAAAACAGGGAAAAATGTTGAAAATTTCAAAAAAGGAGATCGGGTTTTTGTTACCCACCATGTTCCATGTAATACTTGCCGATATTGTCTCAAAGGTGAACATACGATTTGTCATTTGCTTCATTCAACAAAATTTTATCCAGGCGGTTTTGCTGAATATCTTCGCGTTCCAGCAATTAATGTAGACCGCGGAACCTTTTTACTCCCGGATAATGTTAGTTTCGATCAAGGTACATTTATTGAGCCACTTGCATGTGTGGTAAGAGGGTTTCATAAAGCAAGGTACAAACCTGCTCAGTCCGTTCTTATCCTTGGAAGTGGTATTGCAGGGATGCTTCATATAAAACTTGCGAAAGCATATGGTGCAACAAAAATATTTGCTACTGATCTCTCCCCATCTCGTTTAGATCTTGCTAAAAAGATTGGTGCTGATGAAGTATTTCAAGCAACTGAGGATGTCTACTCACTTGTTAAAAAACATAATAATGGACGACTTGCTGATTTTGTTGTGCTTACCGCGGGAGTTCCTGCAGCGGTTAAACAAGCATTTTCTTGTGTTGAAGATGGTGGAACCATATTATTATTTGCTCCAACCAACCCTGGTGAAACCATACCAATTGATTTCTTTGAATTATGGAATAAACAAATCCATGTTACTTCTACCTACGCAGGAGCTGGAAGGGACATTGTTGAATCCATTGATCTTATCTCTTCAGAAAAAATTGCTGTTGACGATTTAATCTCCCACAAACTTCCTTTAAATGATGCAAAAAAAGGATTTAAATTAGTCGCTGAAGCTGACAAATCAATGAAAGTGATTTTACTTCCTCATAAAAAATAAAAAGGAAAAAAAGAAATAAAATAAATATTTCAGTCTTCTTTGCCTTTTTCTTTTTCCATAGATAACGTGTAATTACCACTTTTTTGAATAATTGGTTTTTTTTCAATAAGATAATAAAAAACTGCAAAAAAGAGAACGAACGCAAAGGCTAATAATAGAATAAATGCAATAATTGCACCAATCACAAATCCTAGAGCAATAATCCCAACGATAATTGCAATCAATCCTAGAAAATGAAGAATCAGAAATAATGCAACAGCAAAAATAATTGCTGAGAGTAATATTCCTATTATTCCTTTGATCATCTGCCCAGCGACTCCTTGACTAATGTTCCAACGATTCCATTATTACTTCCAGACGTATTTTGATGGGGCATAAATGGAGCTAAGGCAGAAGCAAGATTTGCAATATTCATTGATTGTAAAATGACTTTTCCAGGTCCTTTTACTGTTGTTAAAAATAATCCTTCTCCTCCTAGAAACATTGTTTTAATTCCCTTTACTCGTTGGATATCAAAATCTACAGAAGCTTCCCAACCTACGATACTTCCAGTGTCAACTTTAAGGATTTGATCTGGTTGTAATTCAAATTCAACAAAATCTCCGCAAGCATGAATGAATACTTTCCCTTGTCCAGCTAGTTTTTGTAAAATGAAACCTTCGCCACCGAAAAAGACTGAACCAAGTTTTTTTTGGAAACCCACGCTCATTTCAACACTATCTTCAGCAACGATAAACGCATCTTTTTGAACCATCCAATGATTTCCTGCATGGATATCTAATGCTTTTATAGTTCCAGGCACTGTTCCTCCAAAAGATACCATGCCTTCGCCACCCGTAGTTGTAAATTCAGTTAGAAACATAGTTTCACCCATGAATTTCCGGCCGATACCTTTCAGTAAACCACCTCTCATTTTTGCCTCCATGTTAACATTACCACTCATATAGACCATGGATCCAGCTTCAGCAAAGATTTTTTCATTAGGACTTAATTGAATGGTAACAAGTTGTAAATTATCTCCAGATATTTTATAATTCAATTTTTACCACCTCTAAGAATTATTAGATGAGTTATCCTGTTTAGCTATTTTAAGTTATTTTTTCAAAACATTAATCATTTGATTGCTGTTTTCCTAAATCATAACATGAAGAAAATTATAGCTATCTGGGAATTGATGAGACTTGAACATGGAATTATGCTAGCTTTAGCTATCTTTATTGGATCAATAATTTCTCTTCAAACAACAGCGAATTTAAACCTTGATGATTTTCCCATATATCAATTCATTCTTACCTTCTTTGTTGCATTGTTCTTAGAAGCAAGTACCTTTGCATTAAATGATTATTTCGACTTACCAATTGATAAAGAAAATAAGCGAGTTGATAGACCTCTTGCAAGAGGAGATATTGATCCAAAAATAGCAGTGATTATATTTCTTGTTCTCTTCCCTCTAGGTATTCTCGTCTCTTATTTTGTGAATTTTACTTGTTTTCTTATTGCCATTATTACAGCATTATTTGCAATTTTGTATGATGTTTATTTGAAGAAAATTAAATTACTCGGTAATTTTTATATTGCCTATGTTATGGCCATACCATTCGTTTTTGGTGCAGCAGCTGTACAACCAGCAACGCCTAGTTTAATTATACTCGATCCCGCCGTGATTATCATTGCCTTGATTGCATTTCTTGCAGGATCCGGTCGAGAGATCATGAAAGACGTGATGGATTTTGCAGGTGACACAAAAGAGGGAGTAAAATCCTTTCCAAAATATATTGGGATTTCATGGTCTAAACGAATTGCTTCAATATTTTATCTTGCTGCTGTCGTTTTAAGTTTTTTACCATTTCTTTATCCAATGTATACCGTGTATTATCAAAATTTTGTGTATTTAGGAATTGTGTTTATTACTGATGTTTTATTCATTCTTACAAGTGCTCAACTTTTATTTAATAAAAATATTAAGATGGCGAATTATAGAAAAATCACGTTGATAGCGATTTTCTTTGGATTGCTTTCGTTTTTTTTAGGAGCTTTTATAGGGTAGAATACTGTTATCTGATGGGGAAATCTCTATGATACAAGGCGATATCATTGGTATCCTTGTAGTATATGGATACGTAGCACTTCTACTTGGAGTAACTGAAAAAATCCTGGTCAAACATCCTGAGACAAGCCGTAAAGTCTTACATATTATGGTTGGAAATATCGCGTTTCTCCTCCCTATCTTTGTGACTAGAGAAATGATGGCTTTTGTTGCTGCTGCTCCATTTATTGTACTTACTTTTTTGATGAGTCCATATACGCCACTAAAATCAATTCGTGGGAAGACAAGTTCAGCGGGTCATAGTATGGGACTTGTCTATTATGCAATAACCTGGACGGTGTTAGCTTACTTGTTTTTTGATAACATGATTGTGATCGCTATTGGAATTTTTGCCATGTCTTATGGTGACGGATTCGCTTCGATTATTGGTGTTAAATATGGAAAACATAAGTATAATATTGCGGGAGATGAAAAAAGTTTCATTGGGACTATAGCAATGTTTGTTTTTACTTTTATTACAATGATTATTGCTATCATCTATTACAATTATGTTCAAGCAACAGGGTTTACCTTTTCGCTAATCTCCATTGGTTTCTTAGCGTTATTTGCCGCAGCAGGAGCGATCGTTGAAGGATTTACGCCAAAAGGATTAGATAACCTCACTGTTCCGTTTGTAATTGCAGCAATGTATTGGATGATTTTTATACTCTAATAAATTTGTAAAATATGGTTGATTAGGTATGCGATTAGTAATTGTTGATGGCCTTGACGGAGTTGGAAAAGATACTCATGGGAAACTTATTGCAGAGTATTATAAAGATAATGGTGAACAAGTTATCCTTCGATCTCATCCTACTGGAGATAATTATTTCGGACGGAAAGCAAAGAATGCATTACTTCATCAAGGAAAAGCAAACAAGATAAAAGCCTCCATTTTTTATATGTTGGATGTTCTCCGATCAATTCGAAAATATTACAGGTCTGATAGAAAAGGAACGATTATAATGGTACGTTATTTGATGGGAACAGCGTATTTACCAAAGAGATTGGTACGATTCGGCTATTCTTTTTTTGAACATTTCGTCCCCACTTCCTCCTATATGTTTTTTTTAGATGCTCCTACTGAAGAGATTTTGAAACGTATCAAACAAAGGAAGGAACATGAGATTTTTGAAACCTATGATGCATTAGAAAAAGTAAGAAATAAAGCAATGCTTTTGTTAGAAAATTGGTATATTATCGATACGTCAGGTTCAGTGGATGATACATTCGCAGCTATTTGTTTAATCTTAAATGAGCTTGATAAGAAAATTGAATCTTAATTTTATAATAAAATTTATATATTTAGCTTGGTACTTTATTTATATGGATGGGGGAGTCATCCAATTTTTTCCCATCTTTCCTCACCACCTTCATAGTATTCCCCCATCCATCCTTCCACAATAATGGAGTATAAAGGCTTTTTGTAACGATTCTCGTCCATATACTTCTTGTTTAAAAATTTTTCTCAAGATATGTAATAATGCTTGTAAATACTGCATGGCCATCTCCCCATTGTTTTGTTAATCCTTTTTCAGGCCAATTATGTTGTTGTAACTGATAGAATGATCGTTCTGGATGAGGCATCATACCAAACACGTTTCCTTGCCGGTTGCAGATTCCTGCAATATTAGCAAATGATCCGTTTGGATTCCAGGGATAATCAGCATACTCACCATTAGGATTTACATATTTGAACACAATTTGATCATTTTCTTCAAGTTGCTTTACCATTTTTTGTTGATTGGAGGTGTTAAATATCAGTTTCCCTTCTGCATGGGCACTTGGGATTAACCTAATATCGTTTTGGCTGATATTTTGAGTTAGGACACAATTTCCTTGATTTACATGTTTCAATAAACTTGGTCTACATTCAAATCGGCTAGAATCATTACGATGGAGACATGCTTGAGGAATTGGACTCATATTTGTTTCTGTTGCTGGGAGTAATCCAAGTTCAATGAGAACTTGAAATCCGTTGCAAATGCCAAGTATTGGATATCCTTCTTTTACGTATTCTTTGAGATCATCTCCAATTTTGCTTTTCATTCGAGCTGCAAAAATTGCCCCTGCTCTAATATAATCACCTGCTGAAAAACCACCTGGAATCATTAGACAATGATAATCTCTGACGTTGCGTTCTTCTTCTGGAGTTGTATCAACATGAAGTAATTGTTTAAGATGAACGAATTCAGGAGTGGTGTTCAATTGTTCAAATGCGTTAAAAGATTCCTGTTCGCAGTTTGTTCCTTCTATTCGGAGAATACCAATACGAATATCTGTTTTTTTCACAGTTGTTCCCCTTTCTATTATTTCTAAAGGTTTGTACGATATGACATTTCTTTTTAGTTTTTAAATGATTGTGTTAGTGAATACTCTTTTTTTCATGGCTTCCCTGTATTTATTAGTTTATTATAATTGGTTGTAAAGTCCTTTAGTTCTTTTTAAAGGCATATGAGAAATTTCAGTTATTGATAAAATTAAATTGTATTCTGATATTTTCAAAATCATAATTTTTATTATTCAATTCCTTTATTGCCTGGTTTTCATTATTATATGAATTTAGTTCAAAATTAATTTAGAACCACAAACTTTTTTAATGATATATAATTATCAGGCTAATATAGTTAAATGTAATTAAATATAATAAAAAATAATGAGGTATAATTATGGCCGAAGAAAATGAAACCAAAAAATACACAACAATATCCATTCCAACACCCCTAGCAAACAAAATAAAAAAACGTATAGAAGGAACAGGTTTCAATTCCTTATCATCATACGTAACTTACGTCCTTCGCGAAGTCATCTCCAATGTAGAAGAAGATGAAAACGAAGAAGCATTTAGTAAAGACGATGAAGAAAAAGTAAAAGAACGCCTCCGAGCACTAGGATACCTCGATTAAAAAAGGAGCATAAAAATATGCCAAAACCACATGGAAATAAACTTATCAATAGATATATAACAAAAGAAACAACAGAATTCGAAGACATTCCTACCTTTGAAATTAACATCAATCTCGCAGAAGATGTTATGAATATCGCATCAGGAGTATTCTCACCCCTCACAGGATTTCTCAACTACAATGACCTACACAGTGTCGTTCATCATAAAAGACTCTCCAATGACACACCATGGACAATCCCAATTCTTTTTGATTGCCCAAAAAATGAAGACATCAAAGAAGGAGACACCATCATGCTAACAAACGAAGAAACAGACCTTAAAGCTCTCCTTGATATAAAAGAAATCTACAAATATGACAAGAAAACACTAGCCAAAGAAATATACACAACCACTGATCCAGCACATCCAGGTGTCAAAATGCTTTATGACATGAATGATCATTTCATTGGAGGAAATATCATTCTGATTAATAAAGGACAGAGAAAATTTGATGATTATAATCTGACACCTAAAGAAACACGAATACTTTTCAATGAAAAAGGATGGAAAGAAATCGTTGCCTTTCAAACAAGAAACCCACCACATCTTGGGCATGAATACGTTCAAAAAACCGCTCTCACATTCGTTGATGGAATCTTTATTAATCCAATTATTGGAAAGAAAAAACCAGGTGATTTTAAAGATGAAGTCATCCTAAAAAGCTACGAAACACTCATGGAAAAATATTATCTTAAAAAACGAAGCGTCATGAGTATTCTTAGAACAAGTATGAAATACGCAGGACCCCGAGAAGCGATACATCACGCTATCATGAGAAAAAACTTTGGATGCACCCACTTCATCGTTGGCAGAGATCATGCCGGAGTAGGAAACTATTATGGACCATACGACGCACATGACATTTTCAAAGAATTTCCAGATCTTGAAATCACACCAGTTTTCTTTAGAAGTTTCTCAAGATGTACGAAATGCGGAAGTGTTGTCAACGATAAAATCTGCCCCCATGATCAAAAATACCATATCAATTTCAGTGGTAAAAAAATTAGAGCTCTCCTCAAAGAAGGGAAAGTTCCATCTGAAGACATGATGAGAAAAGAAGTCGCGGAAACAATACTTACATTCGAAAATCCTTTCGTGGAGTAATCTCTCCACCTTATTTTCTTTATAACACGGAGAAGATTAAATATGATAGAATTAGAAAAAGTAACTGGGAATGGTTTACTCATACATCACTGGGATACTGATGGAATATGTAGTGCAAAACTCATCTTAGATTATCTCGGTAATAAAATAACCAAAAACAAAACTCCAATCCTAGGAAATTATTTTCTAACAAAAGAAGAAATAGAAGAATGCAAAGATTTTGATTTCATTATTATCGTCGACATGAACCTACCAGAACAAAACATACTCACCCTCGCTGAAAATGCTGACGTCTACATTTTCGACCACCACCTCGGTAAAGTAATTGATAGCGTATTTCATCACAATCCTGTCATAAAAGGAAAAAATCCAGATAAATACCCAAGTGCAAGCTGGATAGTCAACGACTACCTCAAAAACGATGTTAATTTATATGCATTATTAGGAATCATAGGAGATCACGAACAAAAAATAAAAAACAACCAACATTTTTCAAAAATAATACAAGAATTTTGCAAAAAAAACAACCTCACCTTTGATGATCTTCACAACATGGCATATTTACTCGATTCAAATTATAAAAAAGGGGATAAAACTGCTGTTGAAAAAGCTCCACATTACCTAAAAAACAATCCAACCCCAAATGCTATACTAAAACATGATACATGGAATAAAAACCTCGTTGAATTAGACGATGAAATTACCACTATATTAAAAGAACCAATTGAAAAAACAGATAGCATTATCAAAAAAACCCTTCACACCAAATCCAATATCATCTCAACAATAACTAGAAAACTCGCATGGACCAACAATCAGGACGCCGTCGTCATCAATAAAGGATACTTTGACAATGAAGATCAACTTTATGTAAGAACAATCAACAACGATATGCAACCCATGATACAAAAAGGAAAAGAATATGGATTTAAATGCGGAGGAAAAAAAGAGGTCCTTGGAGCGATACTGCCAAAAGAGAAAACAGAATCATTTGTCGATGAAATTGTCACCTATTTATCAAAATAATAAAAAATTCTAATGGAGGATAACAATATATGAAAGAACAAAAAGCAACAAATGTCACCTGGCATGAACATAAAGTAACAAAAGAAGATCGAGAACAATTACTACACCAAAAAGGTGCTGTACTTTGGTTCACAGGGCTTTCAGGAAGTGGAAAATCAACAATAGCAAATGAAGTCGCGTATCAACTTCATCAACACAATCAATTCGCTTATGTTTTAGATGGAGACAATGTCCGTCACGGTCTCAATAAAGATCTTGGATTTAGTCCTGAAGATCGAAATGAAAACATTCGACGAATAAGCGAAGTCGCTCATTTATTCGCAGATGCAGGAGTCATTACATTAACCGCTTTTATTTCACCATATCAAAAACTAAGGGATTTTTGCCGAAGCTTACTGCCAGAAGGAGGCTTCTTTGAAATTCATTGTAAAGCAACACTGGACACCTGTGAAAAACGTGATCCAAAAGGATTGTATAAAAAAGCACGCGCAGGAGAAATAAAAGAATTCACTGGAATTGACGCACCATATGAAGAACCAAAAAATCCAGAAATAGTACTTGACACTGACAAATACAACATCGAAGAATGCGCTGAACAAGTGATACAAGCTCTCAAAGAAAAAAATATAATCTCATAAATGGAAGGCAACATGGAATTAGATGATTCAAAAAACTATATTGTTTCAGGTTTAGAACGATCTGGTACATCAATGCTCATGCAAATGCTTTATAATGCCGGATACCCCGTTGCAGCAGATGAAAAACGATTACCTGATAAGAACAATCCCAAAGGATATTTCGAGTTAGAAGGCGGAAAAATCATTAATAAACTCATCAAAAACGATTTCCCATTTGAAAAATACAAAGGAAAAATCATTAAAATCACGGCATACGGAATGAAATATCTTCCAAAAGGAAATTACAATATTATCTATTCTGAACGAAACATTGAAGAAATACTTGATTCCATGGAAAAAATGGCTCAAATAACGGATAAAAACAGAGCTGACACAAAAAACGTATTCCTGAAACTCAATGAATATATAAAACAACAACTCCTTGATAGAAACGACTGTACTGTTTTATTTGTTAATTACAACGAAATCCTCAACAATCCAGAAAAACATGTAAAACACGTCTATGAATTTTTACAAAAAGATGAAGTAGACATACAAGCCATGATCGACACCGTTGATAAAAGATTATATCGAAATCGTAAACTAAAATAGTAAATCATAATAAGAAAAAACGTCTTACAAGCAAAATTAGACAATGACTCTTTCATCACAACTCTTTGCCCCATTTGTTCATTCAAAACGATTTAACATAATCTCTCTTATCTTAGCTTTTTTAATTCTTTTCCTCTTCTATTTTATACCATATACACCAGCAGGATTAACTGAAAATGGAAAATTCATGATAGGGATCTTATTAACAGCAGCCATTCTTTGGATCACTGAACCAATTCCTCTTGCAGCAACAGGTCTTCTTATCATGATTCTCCAACCTTTATTTGGAATCACTCCGGCTGAGGAAATCTATTCAACATTTGGCAACCAAGCAGTTTTTTTCCTTATTGGTGCATTTATTATCGCAGCAGCTGTTGAAACACATGGATTACATCGGAGAATAGCATTAAAATTCCTCAAACATTTTGAAAACACACCAAAACGGTTCACATTTGGAATTATGCTTTCCTCTGCATTACTTTCGTTTATTATGCCAGAACATGGCGTTGCAGCATTATTTCTACCAATCGTAACATCAATTCTTCTTGCAATGAAAATAATCCCTAAAGAAAGTAATTTCGGAAAGGTTAGTGTTCTTAGCATCGCCTATGGTTGTTCAATAGGAAGTCTAGGAACGCTAATTGGTGGAGCACGAAATCCTTTAACCATTGGTTTTTTAGCAGATGCAGGAATCACAGTCACCTTTTTAGATTGGATGATATATGCAGTTCCCGTTGTATTTATTGCATTACCAATAGTATGGCTTATTTTACAATTTGTTTTTCCTATTGAAATCAAGCATATTAGCAAAGCTAGAAACGAAATCGAGCAACAAGTAAGAAAGCAAGGAAAAATAAAACAGAGTGAAATTATTGTTTTTTCAATCCTAGCATTCACTGTATTTTTATGGATATTTTTTTCACATTACACCTATTTCGGGCTCGCAGGAATCGCACTTCTCGGGAGTATCCTTTTATTTTTAAGTGGAAGCATCACATGGAAAGATGTTGAAAAAAAAGTACCCTGGGGTATTATCGTTCTCTATGGAGGGGCGATCACCCTTGGACTTGGCATGCAACAAACAGGAGCCGGAGGCTGGATAGCCCATAACCTTTTTGAACTCATGTCAGGAAATCTTTATCTTATTATCTTTAGTCTCATTTTATTTACAATACTTCTGACAAATGTCATGTCTAACACTGGAGCAGTCGCTGTACTCCTTCCAATTGGTTTTGCAGTTGCATCAGAAATACCAGGAATTAGTCCGTTACTATCATCAATGATTATCGCATTAAGTGGAGGACTTGCATTTATCTTCATTATAGCAACACCCGGCAATGCAATCACCTATTCATCAGGATACTTTTCTACAAAAGACCTCTTCAAAGCAGGAAGCATAGCTAATTTAATATGTATCGGTATCCTCTTTGCAATTGCTTTATTCTATTGGATAGGAATCCTAGGATTATGAAAAATCTAAAAAGAAATAAAAACAATATAACGCCACAAATATCAAATAATGAATCCCATCAAAGACCAAGGTATGAGAAACAATGTTTGAAAACATATTAGTCCCAATATCATCAGAGTTCTACTCAAAAGATGTCATAAAACGAAGTATCCTTCTTGCAGGAACCTTCTCAGGAACGGTCCATTTACTCTATATCATCGAAGAAAAACCATTAGATGAAATGGAACGGCGAACGGATACTCATCTCACTCATTATAATAGAACAGAAACTCAACAAGATGTTCTTAATCAACAACGACAAACAGCTGATGACCTTATTTTCCAGGATGCACAGCAACAATTACATAAAAAAAATATTAACATGGATACCACGATCATCCAAGGTGAATTCAGCACAATCGTATCGGAAGAAATTGAAAAAAAACAGTACGATTTAATCATTATGAGTTACGAAAGAGGATCAATGATAGATTATCGATTAATCAATGATTTAGATATACCAGTCTGGATCGAAGCTGGAGGGCACCATGAATCAATACTTGCAGTGTGTTCAAATCTTGCTCCAAATCAGAAAGTCCCAGAAATCAGTATGAAACTCGCAAAAGAACTTGATTGGGAACTACAAATGATTTATATCACTGATATGGAAGATAACGTTAAAGTAGATGAAAATGGTAATCGATCTTCACCAAAACCATTGCATGAACTTCTTTTTTCCCGCCAGGAATTCATTGAAAATATGCAAGAGAAAGGAATATTTGTTAAAACTGTAGAAGGAAGCCTTCAACGAGAAAGCATTAAAGCTGCTCGAAAAATGAAAGCCGGACTTGTCATCATTGGAAGAGAACAGAAAAAACGAGGAAAACTGGGATTACCAATCAGGAAAGTAAAACAGAAAATAGCAGATCGAAGTAAATACTCACTCCTTTTTATTAACTGAATATAAAAACCAATAGACTACCATTTACTCAATTTTTTACATGTTATTATGATGTTTTAAAGTATGAAGAATTGAAACCAAAAAATTATAACCAAATGATGTTATGCAATACCTGATAAAATATGAAAGCAGTCATCCTTGCTGCCGGAGAAGGAAAAAGACTTCGACCATTTACTGAATCTATGCCAAAAGTCATGCTTCCCGTAGCAAACAAACCAATCATTCATCATGTTGTTGATGCTCTCGTTGAAAATGGAATTACCGACATCATCATGGTTGTAGGATACAAAAAAGAATCAATCATGCAACATTTCAAATCATATACAAAAGCACATATCGATTTTGTATTTCAAGAAAAACAACTTGGTACAGCACATGCATTACTTCAAGCAAAAGAAAAAATTTCAAATTCTTTTCTTGTATTACCCGGGGATAATATCATTAGCCAATCATCAATTTCAAAACTCATTCAAAACGACAATGAGTATGCAATTATTATAAAACGCTTTGATAAACCATCCAAATATGGAATGGTAAGCATTTCAAAAAATCATTTAGATACAATCATTGAAAAACCAGCAACACAAGAAAATAATTCATTTATCTCAACAGGAATCTACAAATTCCCAAAACATATTTTCCAAGAGATACAAACTGTAACAGAAAGAGGAGAATACAGACTTACCTCAGTCATACAAAACATGTTACGAGAAGAGATATCAATTGCTACCGTTCAAGCAAATGACTGGTTAGATGTCATCTATCCATGGGATTTATTACCTGTAAATGATGCAAAATTACGAAAAACAGGTTCGCAAACAAATGGAACCATCGAAAAAAATGTTACTATTAAAGGATCAGTAGAGATCGGAGAAAATACACACATTCACTCGGGATGCTATATCGTAGGCCCAGTAGTTATCGGAAAAAATTGTGAAATTGGACCACATTCGTGTATTTTCCCTTCAACAAGTATTGGCAATAACACAGTGATACGTTCGTTTACAGAAATAAAAAATTCGATTATAATGAATGATGTCCGAATTGGATCTAACTCATTTCTATCTCACTCAGTCATAGCGAAAGGAACTCATCTTGATCATGCATTCTCTAGTTTAATAGGGGAAACACGAAAACATTCCTATGAAGAATGTATACCAGTAAAAGATATTGGTGTGATGATTGCTGATGATTCAAATATTCAAAGTCATGTTGTCACCCATCCTGGAGTGGTCATTGGAAGATATTGTCTGATATCAGCATTAAAACAGATTCAAAATGATATACCAAGCGAAACGAAAGTGATGTAACTGTGTGTGGAATAATAGGTTATACCGGTTATCGAAAAACAGAACAAGTTTTACTTGATTGTCTAAAACGATTAGAATATAGAGGCTACGATTCAGCTGGATTAAGTATAAACGGAAAAGGATCAAAGATTCATACTATTAAAGCAGTTGGAGAAATAACTGTTTTAGAAGAAAAAACACAATCACATACTATAAATGGATCTTGTGGAATTGGTCATTCCCGATGGGCCACCCATGGAGCAGTTACTGAAGAGAATGCTCATCCACATGAAAGTTGCCATCAAAAAATTTCAATAGTTCATAACGGCATCATTGAAAACTTTAAATCACTTAGAGAAGAACTAGAACAAAAAGGACATCATTTTCGATCAAACACAGATTCAGAAGTTATCGCTCATCTAATAGAAGAACAATACGATAAACATCAAAATCTGAAACAATCAATTACTGAAATAATACCAAAAATAAAAGGATCCTACGCACTCGTCGCGATAACAAAAAACGAAACAGATACAATCGTTGCAGCACGAAAAGATAGTCCACTCGTTGTTGGAGTCGGTGACAATGAAAACTTCATTGCTTCAGATGTACCCGCATTTCTCCCATATACCAAACGAGTCATTTTCCTTGATGAAGGAGAAATAGTTGAATTAACAAACTCATCGATACAAGTATTTGACAAAGAGGGAAATAAAAAAGAGCCGGAAATACATCATATCAAATGGGATATCAAAGACGCTGAAAAATCAGGTTTTGATCACTACATGCTCAAAGAAATCTACGATCAACCTGAAAGTATCCAAGAAGCACTCCGTGGACGAATATCGGATTTTGATTACTCCATATCATTTCCGCAGAAAGTAGAAGAACTTTTGTCCCAACCATTTGAATCAATTGCGATTGTTGCCTGTGGGACATCTTACTATGCAGCACTTGTTGGCAAATATTTACTCGAATCACTGACCTCTCTCCCAGTCGACGTCAGCTATGCATCAGAATACCGATTTTTTGGAAAAAATCATTCCAATTCACTAGTGATTGCAATCACCCAATCCGGTGAAACACTAGACACACTAGCAGCATTAAGAGAAGCACAAAAAAATGGAGCTTCAACCCTAACAATTACAAATATCATTGGAAGTACCGCAACAAGGATCTCAGATGCATATCTTCTTATGCAATCAGGCCCAGAGATAGGAGTAGCAGCAACAAAAACATTCACTTCACAAATCATCCTTATGGCACTTATTTCATTCTACCTCTCTTTGAGATACGACAAAATTGGTGCCGATGAATTCCATCACCATATCAAACAATTAAAAACACTCCCGCGCAATATAAGAAAAATATTTGATAATGTTGAAGAAATCAAAAAAATCGCTCACCTGTTAACTACTGCAAGCTCAGCTTTTTTCATCGGAAGAGGCCTCTGGTATCCACTCGCAAGGGAAGGAGCTTTGAAACTGAAGGAAATTAGTTATATTCACGCAGAAGGATTCCCCGCTGGTGAACTCAAACACGGACCATTTGCATTATTAACCGAAGAAACACCAGTCATTGCATTACTTCACAAAGGGATAACATATGATAAAACACTGGCAAATATCGGAGAAATAAAAGCACGAGGACCAACGGTGATAGCCATCGCTGAGGACAATGACGAAGACATAGAAAAATACGCTGATTATGTCCTTAGATATCCTTCGGATACAGAAATCGAATGCCTCATTCCAGCATCTGTCATCCTACAACTCTTATCCTATTACACTGCACTATACAGAAATTGTCCTATCGATAAACCAAGAAACCTTGCTAAATCAGTAACTGTAGAATAAAAGGAAACAAAATACAAAGCAAAAAGAAATTGAACCAATGTGAACGAATATGAAATGTGTGATCCTAGCAGCAGGTGAAGGAAAACGAATGCATCCTCTCACCTACACCCAACCAAAAGTAATGCTACCAATAGCAAACAAACCAGTCATCGAATGGAATCTCATAAATGCCAAACAAGCAGGAATAACTGATTTTCTCTTCGTAGTTGGATACAAAGATGAACAAGTACGATCCTATTTCCAAGACGGTTCAAAATGGAATGTTCACATCGAATACATCAACCAAGGAAAACCAAAAGGAACAGGTCATGCAGTAGGAATGATAGAATCATTCGTTGATGACTTCCTTGTCCTCTGTGGAGACACTATTTTTAACACTCAAGATATTAAAAAAAGCATTCAAGAAAAAAATAGTATAGGTTTATACACCGTTGAAAATCCGAAAGAATATGGTATCGTTGAAACAAAGGAAAAAATCCTAATAAAAATCCATGAAAAAATGAACGATCCGTTCACAAACCTTATCAACGCAGGACTCTACCATTTCGATGCAACACTTTTCACTGCGCTGCATAATGTAAAAAAATCAGAAAGAGGAGAATACGAACTCACTGACGCAATAAATATATTAACAAAAGAACAACCAATTACAACATTTACTTTGACTGAATGGCAAGATGTTGGGTATCCATGGAATCTTTTAGATGCAAATAAACAATTATTAGACAAGATTGAATACACCCAAAAAGGAACAATTGAAAACGGAGTAACAATACAAGGAAATGTATCCATTGGAGAAAACACAGTCATAAAATCCGGAAGTTACATAAAAGGACCAGTCATCATTGGAAATAATTGTAAAATTGGACCAAACTGCTACATTCGCCCTCACACAAGTATCGGTGACCACTGCCACATAGGAAATGCCACTGAAATCAAAAACAGTATCATCATGAATCACAGTAACGCTCCTCATCACAATTATGTAGGAGATAGCATCATAGGAAGAAATTGTAATCTTGGATCAGGAACAAAAATAGCAAACCTACGACTTGATAAGAAAGAGATCTATGTCAATCTCAATGGAGAAAAAATTTCAACAAAACGAAGAAAACTAGGAGTAATCATGGGTGATTACGTTCAAACAGGGATAAACTCCATGATTAATGTAGGGACAATAATTGGAAATGATGTTTTTGTTGGACCCGGTGCTAGGGTTACTGATGAGATTCGACCGGATACACGAATCTTTTAATCTTTTTTTCTATCATTTTAAATATTGGATTACGGATATTGCTGACGAAGTTTGTTATATTATTATTAAAATAATTTAAGATTTAAAAAATATGATAAAGAATCATAGTTAAAAAGGAAAGAAATAAAAGTTAATCGATTTGTTCTTATCTTTTGATTATAAGTATTTAGAGGAACGATAAACAACTTGAGATGATATTTCATTTACAGGAAAACTTATAGTGCCATATTAGTTAATAATTAAAAATGTCGTTAAAATTGAGCATGAAAATAAAGACCATTACATTTGTTTGTTATATCCAATTGAAGAAAGTGTTGCTATCGAGTTTAAAAAAATCAAAATTTAAAATATATAAATATTATTTTTTTTAAGATAAAATCACTTCGAGAAAACTTGTTTTTAAAGAATTTCGAATCAAATTTTACTCTTGAAAAATTAATTTTTATGAATCTAAAAATTGCGTTAATTTAAAGTGAATATTCTTAGTTTGAAGCAAAGGCTTGAAATAAATACATCTTAAATTCAGTAGAAAAAACATAAAAAGAAGATGGCGAACTAGCATGCGCCTGATTTATATCTAATATGTTAAAAAATTATAAGAGATAGTAATTGAATAGTTAATAGGGGCATAAAAATCACATAATTAGTCATTATTGATAGGTGTGTTTAACGACAAAATTTTAGGGGTTATCTTTTTTGTAAGTATAAGTATTGAATTAGATTGAGAATAATAATGCAATAAACTGGTTATTACATATGTTTTTAAAAAGAAACTTAAGTTACACTTTGATGTAAATCAGGATGATTAAAATTTAGGAAGATAGGTGAATAGTCCCGTGATTGCTAGAAAAAGCGTTCTTATAATGAGCACAAAAATCATAGATGGTGGTCTAGGATATCTAGGTTTGTTTTTTATTGCCCGTTACATGAGTCCTTCTGATTATGGAATAGTTTCTTTTGCTATGGGTTTTGTCACATTGTTCACTGTGTTTTGCAATTTAGGAATTAATTCAGCCCATATTAAACGAGTTTCAGAAGGGAAAAACTTAGGACGTTGCATTGGCACACATCTAAGCCTTAAAACAATTCTTATTATTTTAGCAACTTTGATTCTTTTAACAAGCTTATATATTTGGACAAGCGTGATGGGTAGGGGTTTTGAAAGTCCAGATCATCTAGCAGCCATATACATCATCATTATTTTTTGGATTGCTAGGGAATTTGTTTCCATGTTAAATGGAACATTTAATGCAAGAAAGGAAGTAGCAAGAAAACAAATACCTTTTCTAATAAACGGATTTGTTCGAACTTCTGCAATTATTTATGTTGCAATATCTCGAATGGGGCCGTTAGCGCTTGCTTGGACTTATGTTGCAGGGGAACTAGCTAATCTAGCAATGGTATTTTTGTTTTTTAGGCATTACCCAATACGAAGACCAACAAAAGACTATATTAAAAGTTATGGTGTATTTGCACTTCCTTTAATGCTTGTAGCAACAAGTAATGTTATTATGCATAATATTGATAAAGTCATGATCCAGTTATTTTGGAATTCAGCGGATGTTGGATATTATTTTTCTGCATATAGATTATCCAATTTCATCACACTTTTTACTAGTGCAATAGGAATGCTTATCTTTCCAACATATTCTGCGCTTCATAAATTGGGAAATATTGAAGGAATAAAAAAATTAACATACGATTCAGAACGTCATCTGAGTATTATCGTATTTCCCATGGTGTTCGGCCTTATGATTTTAGCTGAACCAACTGCTTTTATTCTTCTTTCAGGCTGGATGCCAGCAGTACCCATGCTTCAAATCTTACCATTTGCTGTTCTTTTCAAAACTCTTTCAACTCCTTACGAATCTCAATTCAACGGGATGAATAAACCAGGGATCAACAAGAATAGAATTATTATCATGCTTTTCTTTAATTTAAGCTTAAATATCTTACTTATTCCAAAGGATATACAGTTATTAGGTGGAGTTAAGCTATTTGGCCTGGGAGCAACGGGCGCAGCCATTGCAACAATAATTTCCTTTGTAGCTTCACTTGTATACACTCGTATCATGTCGTATAGATTAACAGGATCAAAGGGAAACAAGCGAATATTCTTACATGCTCTTGCAGCAATTATTATGACAGCAATTCTTTACGTATTGTTATATCAGTATGATTTGATTTTGTGGATAACACGGTGGTATCATTTATTAATATTTGCTGGAATGGGTCTTGCTATCTATTTAGGAATCTTAGCTTTATTCAAAGAATTTACAAAAGAGGATTTTTGGTTTTATGTGGATACATTAAACATTAGAAAGATGGGTCAGTATATTAAAGGGGAATTTAGAATGAAGTAAAAGTAAGATTATTTTCATTAATGTTATTTGAAAAATAACAATATTTTTTAATTCATAATCTATTATTATTAGACGCATTAATTAAGTGATAATATTATATATGGTAATGACATGGTAAAGAAATTGATTGTTGGATGTTCGTCAAGTTCCGGTAGTACATTATTAAGTGATTTACTAGATAGTACACCACATTCGGCTTGTGGTCAGGAATTAGAAATATTTAGCAACAGAAGATTACTCAGTGGTTCAAAGGATCTTTTAGTAGATGATTCAATAGGTGCTCTAAAAAAGCGAACAAGGATTCGAAAAAATAGATTGCATGGTTATGGAGTTAATGAGAACGAATTAACAAAAAAATTCAAGAAACAGTCACTTTTTTTGGATTTTATTAATTGGTTTGCTAGATATTATTTAAGTTTTAGAGGAAAAAAGAAACCTTGGCTTTTCTCAGAAAAAACTCCGGTAAACATTTATAATATTGAAAGAATCTTAGGTTTAGATGATAAAACTTATTTTCTATTTATGGTTCGCGATCCCTTATATGCTTGTACATCCATGATAAAACGCGGCTTTTCCCGATACAAGGCCTGCGGAACATGGCTTCTTAGTATTGCCTGTTATCATGCGTTTAGAAATCATCCCCGCATTAGAGTGATTAGATATGAAGATTTGATTAAAAAACCCTATAATATGGTAAGAGATTTATTGTTGGATTTATTAAAAGTAAGTGTGGATTTAGAAATAATTGAAGAAAACTATAAAAAAAATCTTTACAGAAAATTCAGATCTCAAAGAATATCATCTTGGTCTATCAATAAGTATGGTAAAATTAGAAACGCTAACAATCGGAAAATTGAAGATGAAGATTTTAAAATTTTTAAATTATTTTTAAATGCGCGAGTAAATAAAAAATATGCCGAACATTTTGGAATGTCGACAATCGGATTTCGGGATGCAATGGAACTTTTTGCCTATTCCGAACCTGAAACGAATTCAGATATATCAAATAGATCCATTTCGATTAAGAATCTGGGAGACACAAGGAAGTTAGTTAATAAATATTTTTTAGATTTTTTAAAAAGAGATGCATCAGTTAATGATTTGATGTCTTATATGAACCCTATTGTTTTCGATTAGATGAATTCATAATATCTGAATGAAAATATAAAATGGCCATTTAGATTTATATTATTGAATAGGTGCAAGTGCAGTTATATTGCCTGAAGTTATTCTAAGGGCCATACGATTACAGCTTCCGAGGCAGTTGTTACAAATAGTTTTAGACAGGGAAATTATATAATTGCAGGTATTCCGACAAAGGTATTAAAAAATGTAAGTCTTTACAAACGTCGAACATTCCACCAAAAAATTTTAATTTAAAGTGTTTATTTGTATATTCAATTTGACTCCTAATTTAAAAGATATATTAAACAGAAATGTTATTCATAGGACTTCTTAAAGTTTATTATGGAGGATAACTAATGAAGATTATAGATGGAAGAGTAAGGCTTAGAACAAAACAATTATTAATACCATGGACTACTGAACTTAAACCATTTTTTAAAGATTATATAGATTGGTACAAAATGAAGGATCGTTTAACTCCTATATCTGTTGATGAACAAATCAAAAAGGCAAAAAAGACAGGAATTACAAAGATGGTTGTGTGTGGAGGTAATAAAGAAGATAATGATCACATTTTAAAAATAGCAAAAAAACATGACGAAATCTTACCAGTAGCAGGAGTAAATATAAATAATGGAATACGCAGCGCTCTTAAGGAAATAGATAGATGTTGTAAAAAAGATTTCGTTGCAATCAATATCTCTCCTTTTAGTTCAAAAATTGATGCCAATGATAAGAGACTCTATCCATTATATGGGTTATGTGAGTTATTAAATAAACCACTAATTGTTCATGGCTCATTGCATTATTGGAGAGAGGCATATATGTGGCATGGTCATCCAAAATATTTAGATGAAGTTGCAGTAGATTTTCCGGAATTAAAATTGATTATTTCTCATGGAGGAAATGGATTTGGACCTACTGTATTAGCAGTTGCACAAAGACACCCAAATGTTTATCTTGAATTTAGTGCATTAAGACCAAAGTATATGGCACCCGAATTTATACAAGCTGCTAATACTTACCTTAGAAAAAAATGTATTTTTGGTACAGATTATCCTCTTATTGAATTTAAAGAACAAATCGATCTCTGGAAATATGCGCTCAGAGAGGAAAATTGGGAATTATTTTTTAGGCAGAATCTCCTAGACGCTCTTTATAAAAAACCAACTCCTATATAGAAAGTAAGGTTTATTTATGAATGGTTTGACAGTTATTAATAGTGTAATGAAATCAGATTCAGATAAAATAATTAAGCTAAGAAATGAATTTGAAACTTTAAGCATCCCAGGGATGTTAATTCAGGCAAAGCAAGAATTTGGTGAAAGTCTAGCTATGACTACTGCTTTTGGATATAGTGGAATTGTTTTAATGCATTTTGTTAAAGATGTTATTCCTAATATTCCTATTTACTTTATCGATACAAGATTTCATTTCGAAGAAACCATAAAACTTGCTGAAAAAATAAAAAAAGAATGGAATCTAAATATTATAACCATATCTAGCGAGTATAGTGAAAAAGAATTGGAAGAGAAACTTGGTAAAGAACCTTATAAAACTAACTCAGATCTTTGTTGTAAATATAGAAAAGTAAAACCACTACTCCGGGTATTAAAAACGAAAAATGCTTGGTTGAGTTCAATTAGAAGAGATCAATCAAAAACGCGGGAAAATATAGAACCTCTGGAAGTTGATGATAGAGGAACTATTAAAATAAATCCTTTATACAATTGGACTAGAGATGAAATTTGGATGTATATTCGTAAATATGATCTACCATATAATCCGTTACATGATCAATATTATCCCAGTATTGGGTGCAAGCCTTGCACAAAACCAATAGACAAAGGAGGTAATGAAAGAGACGGTCGTTGGAAAGGATTAAAAAAAACTGAATGTGGTATCCATCTTTATAATAGAAATAGGAAAAAACGTTAGATGATAAGATGAAATTAAACCTTGAATGTGGCAAAGATATAAAACTTGGCTTTGTAAACATTGACAATGTTCAGCATGATTTCGCTTATATAGTTAATAAATTAAAGTTTATCCCACATCCATTCGATAATAACTCTGCTACTGATTTGATTAAAACCCCTCAAGTTTTAGAGCATTGGGCATTTACCTTAAAAACATTAAATGAATGCAATCACATTCTTAAACCAAATGAATTTTTATACATTTCAGCTCCTAAAAAAAATAAATCATCGTGTAGTCTGTATCATAAAAAGTTATATACCGAAAATAGTTTAAAAGGGGGTCATCCCGGTTCCCGCCCGGACGTAGTCGATGATCCGGTAGCCCCCCGGCCG
>CAZOPW010000033.1:0-24905 GCA_964581795.1 uncultured Thermoplasmatales archaeon
GTAAATTGGCAAATACTGACAAAAGACTCTTAAGAAGAAACTACTTTTCCGGTTGTATTCCATGTTAGATATTAAACTCATTAGAGAAAATCCAGACCTTGTTAAAGAAAATCTCCGCCGTAGAAAAAAACCACAATTTTTAGAGATGTTAGATGAGGTGATAAACACTGATGAGGAATGGAGAACATTGAAATCGCAAGAAGATTCACTGAGACAAAAGCGAAATGAGTTAACTAAATCAATTCAACAATTAAAAAAAGAAGGAAAAGCAGATGAAATACCAAAAGTGATTGCTGAAGCGAAAAGAATTCCAGATCAAATTAAAACCTTAGAAGAAAAACGGGAACAAGCAAAACAAAAACGTGATAATCTTCTTTTACAAATTCCAAATTTGCTTCACGAATCCGTTCCATATGGAGAAGATGATGAAGGAAATGTAACCGTTGATACATGGGGAGAAAAACCAACATTTTCATTCGAACCAAAATCCCATGTTGATCTTGTGGAATCATTACAGCTTGCTGATATCCAACGAGCAGCAAAAACGTCAGGAGCACGATTCTATTTTCTACAAGAAGAACTTGTTTCACTCGAATTTGCTATCATTCAACATGCACAACAATTGCTTAGAAAGAGAGGGTACCAATTGATTATTCCTCCAACATTAGTGAAAGGATTCATTATGGAAGGTGGGGGATTTCTTCCAACATACCGAGATGATGTTTATAAAATTGAAGATGAAGATTTGTTTTTAGTTGGAACAAGTGAAGCACCACTTGTTGGAATGCATGCCGATGAAATACTTTATGAGGATGAATTTCCTATCCGTTATGCGGGGTTTTCTACTTGTTTTCGAACGGAGGCAGGAGCTCATGGAAAAGACACCAAGGGTATTTTTCGAACGCATCATTTTGAAAAAATAGAACAAATTTCCATAACGAGCCCTGGACAAAGTTGGGATGAACATGACTATCTTTTTGAAACTGCGGAGTTATTCTGGCAATCACTTGACATACCTTACAGGAAAGTAAATATTTGTACAGGGGACCTAGGTATTGTTGCCTCAAAAAAATTTGACTTAGAGGGATGGTATCCTTCTCAAAAGGCCTATAGAGAACTCGTGTCTACGAGTAACTGTACTGATTATCAAACTCGTCGATTAAAGATTAGATACCGAGAAAAAGATGGAATGCCAACCCGAACAGCTCATTCATTGAATTCAACATTAATTGCTATTGAACGAGGACTTACCTGTATTCTTGAAAATTATCAGCAGGAAGATGGGAGTGTCGTTGTACCAAAAGCATTACAAAAATATACTGCTTTCTCTCGAATAGAAGGAAAAAAAAGAAAGAAAAAATGATAAATTTTATGTTTTATTTTATAAAGATATTGCATCGACAGGGCATTCATCAACACATGCACCGCATTCAGTACAGGTGTCTGCATCTATTTTTGCCTTGTCTTCTAATGTGATGGCGTCAACAGGACAGGCGTCAACGCAGACACCACATGAAATGCAAGTATCCTCATCAACTACAGCGGGCATAATTGGCTGTAATAACCAATACTTTTTAACTTTTTCTCCAATGAAATTCGTTAATAATCGAGTATTTGAACGAAAAGTTTATATTAATAAAAGATGCTATTTTATTAGAAGTGGTGATGGAGCCCACCAGGGTGATATACACCTAAACCGCCACACCAACTGGCTAACGGCCCCTACTATCAAATATGGGTGATTAGTATCAAAAAAAGTGGCTATGGTGTTGGTTTATGATTTTCCGGTCTTTTTTTAATAGTCTTAATATGATACTAATGTCCTTTTTTTTAAAATTATGGAGGAAAAAGAATGAGTGTTTCTCAGCGTTTGGAAAAAAAGATAGGTAGGCTGGAGCGATCAATTGAGAAAAAGAAAGAAAAGATAAGCGATTTAGAAATTCAATTCAAGGGTCATCAGATAGCTGAAAAAAAATATAGTTTGAAGAAAAAACATCTTCAATCGAAAATTCGGGATTTGGATGCGCAAGTGAGAGTGTTAAAAGGGGGCCTAGTTAGAAAAAAACATCAACTAGGAAAATCAGCAGAATAGTGATACAGTTTTTGATTGTAAGATAAAGTAGGAAAATGAAGTCATTTTAAATTAGAATGGAGGCAATGTAATGAAAAATAAAATAATCGATTTTTTGAAATCATCGGGTTTCACAATGGTAAGTGATGTTTCAGCATCTCGAAAAATCTTTGTGTATGATAATATTCTTGTTTGCGTAGAAGAAAAAAATTAATGATAGGATTAAAAAGCATCCTCATCTATTAATTATATGTTCACCTCTTTTTTAAAATAACATATAAATGTCGAGAAGATCTCTTGAGATATCTCCGTCTGCATCGTATGCTAACACCTTAATGGTATGCAATCCTTGTGATATTTGCATTGAGTATTCATAAGGCGGTGTTTCATCAGTTACTTGATAGGTGTCATCAACATAAATTTCGATTTTTTCAGTATTTTCAGCTGATGCTTTGAGGTGTATTGGACCAATTATTCGTGGAGCTGCTTTCTGTATTCTTGGTATATTTCTTAGAATTTGATTAAATTCATATCCTAAAATATAAGAATGAAAGATCTGAGGGTATTGAATGTAAACTTTTGGTACATCGGGATTGATGTTTCCATATACTCCATCAACGTACATCACACCAGTTCCTTGTCCATACCATTCTGCAAACCAAGTAGAATCATAATGCATTCGAATGTATCCGTTTTCACCCCACTCGGGTCCGCCACTATTTTTTATAATCCAGCATTGGTTTATGTCATCATAACCAAAGATAGTCATAACATGACCTCCTCTCCTAGGGCCAAATGTGTGTTGATAGACACCGCCAGAATAATGATTAAAATCTTTATATAAATTAAAACAAGCTGGTAAAGGTCCGTATTCAATTAATGCCTCTTTAATCGCAGTCTGATTTCGTTCTACCCAACCCCATTCGGTTATTTTTACTGTTCTGTTTTCCCAACCTTCAACACTGGTGTATGGGTAATCGAATGGTCGATGTGGGTCTGGATAACATCCTTCGTCTGGAACACCATGAGTGATTAAATAATCTGCTGCATCCTCTATATTAACATAGCCATCATCGTATGATCCTCCAGCGTAAAAATAAAGATGTGTTTCAGAGAGATCTGGATTGTACAATTGGCAAGAATTATATTGGAGTTTAGTTTCAACAGCAGCACATAATGCATAGGATTCACAAGTTGGTGCAGGTGCTTGGTTTTTCACAGGTGTAGAATAATCGATTCCGTCAATATTTGTCCAGCTGAAAAATGAAGGAAGTTGATTATCAGTTGCTTCTGTTGATTCGAGGAATGGAGTAACCAAGAGCAGTCCGAATGTTAAGCAGAAGATTAGAATGGTTTTTTTCATGATATCACTTATATATTGAATGACATATATTAAAATATATGGGGTGTTTTGGTTTTATACGGTCTATTCTTAGATAAGCACAAATACGTCAATTATATCTTTTGAAAGATCTCCGTTCTCATTATATGCTATGATTTCAATTGTATGTAATCCTCTTGGTAATTTTGTTTTCCAATCGAAAGGAAAACTATTATCTGTAAGTTGGAGTTCATCATCAACATAAATTTCGATTTTTTCAGAGTTTTCAGCACTAATCTCAAAAGTCACTGGTCCAATGATTCGTGGAGCTGCTTTTTGAATATTTGGTAGAGATCGAATTAATTGAGGAAGTTCAAAATCAAAGATGTAGGAGTGAAAGATTTCTGGAGAATCAATAGTAATTTTTGGGACGTATGGTTTGAAATTACCATGTACGCCGTCGATATAAATAATGCCGGTCTCACCACCATAACATCCATCAATAAACATGTCCATGTCGTATCCCATATGGAACCATCCATTATCGCCCCATTGTTCTCCCCAACTATTCTTTACAAGCCAACTTTCTGTTGTATCATTATAGCCCATTAGAGATACTAAATGACCACCAACAATTGTATCAGTTGAGCGATGATATATGCCTTCATTGTAATCATACATGTCTTCGTAGACATAGATACATATTGTGAGAGGGCCATAGTTGATTAATGCATTTTTTATCGCTTCTTTTTGATGAGGAATATATCCCCATTCGGTTATTTTTACTGTTCTGTTTTCCCAACCTTCAACACTGGTGTATGGGTAATCGAATGGTCGATGTGGGTCTGGATAGCATCCTTCGTCTGGAACACCATGAGTGATTAAATAATCTGCAGCGTCTCTGACATTGACACCACCTGCTTCATATGTTCCGCCCGCGTAAAAATAAAGATGAGCTTCTGATAGATCGGGTTGAAATAATTCTTCAGTTTGATATTGTATAATCGTTTCAAGAGCTGCACATAATGCATATGCTTCGCAGGTTGGAGCTGGGCTTTGATCTTTGATTGGTGTTGTATAATCTATTCCATTTACATTGGTCCAGGAAAAAGAGGTAGGAAGATTAGTAAGTTGTTGGTCAACTGGAGATGTTGTTGGCAATAGGATACCGATTACTGAAATGATGAGAAGAATATTTATTGTTTTTTTCATAATTTGTCCCCACTAGTATTATTCACATAATTATATTTAAGATATTTGATACCGATTATCGTATTTTGTAAGATTTTTTCCTAGAAAAAGGGAAAATATTATAATCCGAAACTATTTAGGTTTGCCAAAAAAGTGAATGATTATGCCATCAGAACGAACAGAAGATTATTTAGAAGCACTGATGCAAATTATTGATGAAAAAGGATTTGCAAAAGTGAAAGATATCGCTGAACTCTTATCGATTTCTCCCTCAAGTGTTACTGAAATGTTTCAAAAATTAAAAGAACATGGCTATATTCATTATGAAAAATATCGGGGTGTAACCTTAACAAAAAAAGGTTTAGATATAGCAATGAAAACGAAGAAAAAGCATGAAACACTCAAAGAATTTTTATGTATCCTTGGTGTCCCAGATACGATAGCAAATGAGGATGCTTGTCGCATTGAACATGTCGTAAATGCTGAAACCATGAAACGGTTGACTAAGTTCGTCTCATTCGTCCAAGATTTTGATGAAAGTCCACGATGGCTAAAACATTTTGAACACTATTATACAACAGGTAAACATTTTTCATGTAAAAAATTTTCAAAAGATACAACTAATGGAAAATAAAAATCATAAAATTTGAAAATTGATAATTATTTTGTAATAAAATGATTGTCTAGTTGATGGTAAATATTTATCTATGATTAATGGATGTAATCTGCAACGAGCAGAGAAATAAATGGATTGGATGACCTATGACCGTATTAGAAAAAACTGAGTCAATTTGTCCAGGATGTTATCAAGAAGGAGTCATCAATAAGATTGATGCAGAGATCATCGAAGAAGATGGCAAGGTATGGATTCAAAAAGCTTGCGATAAACACGGTACATTTAAAGATATCTATTTCAATGATACTCATCTTTATAAAAAATGGATTCAATATAAAGTAACAGGGATTGATTCCCCCGATGTAAAGACCCAAGTTCTTGATTTTCCAGCGTTATATGATATCCATAAATCTCAAAGTGTACTTACCAATTTACTTATTACAAATAGATGCAACCTCCGTTGCAGTTACTGCTTTATGAATGCGGGGGCATCTGGATCAGTATATGAGCCAACTCTAGATCAATTACGTATGTTGATGGAACAAGCGCGTAGTGAACGACCACTTGGGTCTAAAGCTATACAAATTACTGGTGGGGAACCAACGGTCCGAGATGATTTGCTTGATATTGTTAAGATGGCAAAAGATGTAGGTTTTTCTCACATTCAGGTTAATACAAATGGGTTAAAACTTGCTGATAGTGTGGATTATTGTAAACAATTGAAAGATGCAAAAGTAAACACCATCTATATGAGCTTTGATGGTGTCACCAAAAAAACAAACCCTTGGATTGAAAAAAATAAACAGGCAATTGAGAATCTTAGGGTGGCGAATTTGAAAGTCGTCCTTGTTCCTGTTTTAATTGGTGGGCAAAATATTTCGGAAACTGGTAAAATCGTTCGTTTTGCTCTTGATAACATGGATATCATTCGTGGCGTTAATTTTCAACCAATTTCGTTCTGCGGTCGAATCAAGAAATTGCGTGATGAGAAACGAGCACAGCAGCGTGTGGATTATGTTGAGATGATGAATGCTTTGGAAAAAGAATTTGATGGAAAAATTTCTGAAGACGATTTTTATCCTGTTCCCTTTGTTTTCCCTGTTTCAAGGTTAATTGAAATGTTAAAAGGTGAAACACAAGTTGAATTTACTGCGCACCCTGGTTGTGGTGGTGCAACATATTTATTTGTTGATGATGGTGGAAACCCAATTCCGGTAACTCGATTTATTGATGTTGAGGGATTGCTATCTTTTATCGATAAGGAGAGCAAGATTACCGGCCCATTTAAGAAGGCAAGAGTTGCAGCTGCATTTTTACGTAAAGTTGATGATTTCGTTGATTATAACAAGGCACCTCATGGCTTTGACTTGAAACAGTTGTTAAAAGATGCTACTATAGGTGGTAGTTATGATTCATTACGAGGTTTTCATTACAAGAGCTTATTTTTAGGTTCGATGTGGTTTCAGGACCCATTTAACCTCAATATTGACCGATTAAAACGTTGTGTAATACATTACACAACTTTGGAGGGTATTGTGCCGTTTTGTGCCTATAATGGACTAGGCATAGGCGATGCAATTCGTGATAAACATTCCATCCCAGTAAAGGAATGGGAAAAGAAAACTGGTCGTAAAATGAAAGATGATTTACGAAAAGATGTTCCATTAACCTAACTCTAAATGAGTAAAATTAAATTTTTTTTCTTTTTCTTTAATTCGTCGATGGGAAATAAGGACAGTTTTCATGAATACATTCATTATTGTATTTAGAGAAAATACAAGATTTATCTTTTGGGTGAGGGATAGACATATCAAAATGTTTTTCAACAAATTCTAGAGCACTAAAAAAGGCAAGGAATGTGTTACGTTTACAACATCGAGGCCCTGCATGATTGGCAATGGAAGCTAAACTATTGGCAGTAACTAAATTACTCAAATGCCATTCTTGTTTAAAAAGGGGTGTTACCTCAGAGATGATGCTTATAAATATCCCTGTTCTAACTGAAAGGTCCTCTGAGATAATGATAACAGATGTTAATCTATATTATTTGAAATATTTTAAAGAAGTTGTGTTAATTCAATGACAAAATCATGAAGAAGAAAATGACAATAATATTTATATATTAGTTAAGTATAAACTAACTCGATGGATTTTTTAACAAATAGAGACAAAGAATACATCAGAGTCATTTTCATGCTTAAAGGATCAATAACTCCAATTGGTCCTGTTAAATTATCAAAAAAAATGGGCGTTACTAAAGTTTGTGCATTCCAAAAAATGCATCGATTAGAAGCTTTAGGATATGGTGAATATCACATTAGACAAGGATTAAAACTCAATAAAAAAGGAATAAAAATAGTAGAACAAGACATGAAACGTCATCATATAATTGAAGCATTCTTGCAAAACAAAGTAGGATTAACACATAGCCAAGCCTGTATTGAAGCAGAAGAATTAGACAAAACCATGAGCCAAACCTTATTCAATAAAATAAAGGACGAAAACCTACAATCTTCTTCCTGCTGTAAATATAATCCCTCTGATAGTCCAACAGCTTCTGATTTAAAATTGTGTCCTTGGATGCAACGACTTATTTGTAAAGGTTGATGGGAGAATAATCATGAAAGAAGCTAAAAGAAATAATTTTCAAATTAACACGATTCTTATTTTCCTCATTTTTATATTTATCTTTAATAGTGGATGTATAAATGAAGAAATGAATGACCAGAAATTATCAGTTTTAGTTACCATTGTCCCACAACAGGAAATAGTTGAGGAGATCGGTGGAGAATATATTGATGTTACTGTAATGGTACCCGCAGGTCAAAGCCCCCATTCTTTTGAACCGGACCCTAAACAAATGAAGAATGTAGTGAAAGCAAAAGCATATTTTACCGTAGGATCGGGGGTTGAATTTGAAGTAGTATATATGGATACAATCCTTGAACAAAATCCAGATTTGAAAGTGTTTGACTGCTCAGAAAATATATCTGTTATCTCATTTGATGAACACTATGGAAAAGAAGCAGAACATAATGATGAACATAATCATGATCATACTGGAACTGATCCTCACATTTGGACATCTCCAGAAAACGTTAAGAAAATGGCTGAAGTTATCTATTCCGGACTAGTTGAAATCGATCAAGATCATCAGCAACTTTACCATAATAATTATAAAAACTATGTTTCTGAGATTAATAAATTACACCAAAATATTTCTGCTCTTTTGGAATCATATGAAGGCAGGTCGTTTATGGTTTATCATCCTTCATGGGGGTATTTTGGAGATACGTACAAACTAGAACAAATTGCGATAGAAGATGAAGGAAAAGAACCTGGCCCTGCCGGTTTAGCTGCAATCATTGATCAAGCGCGTAACGAAAGTATCAAAGTTATTTTTGTTTCTCCTCAATTCGATACATCTCGAGCACAAACAATAGCTGAAGAAATAAATGGTAAGGTTGTTTCAGCTGATCCATTAACAAGTAATTATACGAACACTATTTTAAATCTCACTGAGGCAATAATTGAAGGATATTCATCGTAATGAAAATAAAAAAATAAATCTGAACAAAGAGTAAATCTGATAATTGAATGAAGGTGGATATAGTGACAAATGATTCAAAAGTTGCAATTGATATCAAAAATCTTTCTGCAGGATATGACTCTGAAACAATTATTGAAGATGTCACCATTCAAATTAAACACAAAGATTTTTTTGGTATAATCGGGCCGAATGGAGGAGGAAAATCTACATTACTCAAGGCTATCCTTGGTTTAATTCCTATTCAAAAAGGAAGCATTGAAATTTTTGGAAAACCTCCAGAGGTAGGAAGAAAATACATCGGTTATGTTGCTCAATACGCTGAATTTGATAAAAATTACCCAATTTCAGTGTGGGATGTTGTGTTAATGGGTAGAAGATCGATTCGTGGATTATCTCCTCATTATTCAAAACAGGATAAAAAGGAAGCTGAAAACGCGTTACGAATGGTTGAATTGTCCAAATTTAAACACCGACATATAAACGAATTATCCGGTGGACAACGGCAACGTGTTTTTATTGCAAGAGCTCTTGCAGGAAATCCTCGCATTTTACTCTTAGATGAACCAACTGCAAGTGTTGATAAGGATATGCAAGATACAATTTATCAATTCTTACAAG
This sequence comes from uncultured Thermoplasmatales archaeon, assembly GCA_964581795.1. Taxonomy (GTDB): domain Archaea; phylum Thermoplasmatota; class E2; order DHVEG-1; family DHVEG-1; genus EX4572-165. The sequence continues at coordinate 9,368 of CAZOPW010000033.1, forward strand.
AGATCAATGAACGAATTACTATTGTTTTAGTTACTCATGATATTGGTGTCCTTTCATCTTATGTGAATAGAGTATCTTGTATGAATCGATATTTGTTTACCCATGACGATGATCGATATATTTCTCCTGAAATGATTGAAAAAGCCTATAGTTGCCCTGTTGAACTGATTGCTCATGGAGTTCCTCATCGAGTACTTGTCGACCATGATAAATCCAAGAATAAAAAGAAGGAGCGTTCTTCATGAATGAGTTCATTGGATTATTCTCTCTTCCCTTTGTACAACGCATGTTCCTTGCAGGTATTCTTGCTAGTATTTCATGTGGATTGATTGGGAGTTTGATTGTGGTAAAACGAGTCGTTTTTTTAAGTGGTGGGATCGCTCATGTTACCTTCGGGGGAATAGGAATGGCTTATTATTTGCAGTATACTATGAGTTGGATGTGGCTTGATCCCTTACTTGGCGCTCTCATATTTGCAGTTCTTACTGCAGGGATCATGAGTTTACCGGTGGTTAAATCTCGATTACGTGAGGATTCAACGATTGGAGTTTTGTGGGTTATTGGAATGGCTCTTGGTGTGTTATTTTTAAATGCTGTTGATCGTAGTGAAATTATTGTGCAAGAACCAGTGAGTATCTTGTTCGGTAATATTTTACTCATCCAATTTTCTGATATTTTACTTATGTTGGGATTGGTTGTTATTATTTTACTTGTGACAAGTTTTCTTTTCAAAGATTTCCAAATCTTAACTTTTGATGAACAATTTGCAAAAATCAGTGGAATTAATGTTTCACTGCTAAATTTTGTGTTACTTCTTCTGGTTGCATTTACTACAGTTGTTCTTATCAAAGTGGTTGGTGTCATTTTGGTTATTGCGATGCTCACTATTCCTGCATCAATTTCTGGATTATTCACAAAGGAGTTGAAACAAATGATGATTTTTGCAGTTGGAATTGGATTAATAATTACCCTGGCTGGATTGACATTATCATTAGTTTATAATCAGCCTCCTGGGGCTACGATAGTCTTATCTTTGGGATTTGTCTTTTTAATTTCTCTCATTGGGAAGTATCTCATTCAACATATTTTGAATTCAACCGAAAATGAAACCGTGAGAAAATCGTAAATTTTATTTATTAAGCATTTACCAGATTACAAAAATAATTATTTTTATAAATGAAAAAATATTAATATTGTATTGGTTATAAATATCTATGAAGAGTGGTATATAAAACCTCTTTTCTATAAAACACAATTAATCTAATTGGGGGATACTATGTTTAATTATCATCGTAAAAAAATAGGATCAATTCTAGTCATCATTTTTTTTACATTTCTTTTATTCCAATCAATCATTACTCATGGTGTCCCTGAAGAAACTAGGGAAACTACAGAACTTTATTTATTACGAGTTGAACACTATTTGGAATTAGAAGCAACAGCAAATACTGATACCTTCCACGTTCAATACGTGTTCCCTCCAGATTATGAGTATCAAGTTCCCATTGTCCTTGATTTATTCAATGATACTACGGCTCAAGTGTTATCATATTGCATTGAACCGGATAGCGTCGAACCAAATAGAGTAATCAATTTTACCATTGCACCAATGCAAAAAAATCAACGTTGCATGCTTCATTTTACCATTTGGGTTCTTGTTGAAGATCATGATTTTTCAGACATACCAAGAGAAAACCCGATGCCTTACTCTCAATACGAGAATCCTTCAGAAACCTGGGAGTGGCTTTCTCGATCTAAAGTAGTACAAGTCAACAGTTTACGGATTAAGTATCGGGCAAATACATTACAAGGAACAAATGAACAAGTACTCTCCTATGCAAAAAATGTTTCTTCTTTCATCAAGAATCATCGATATGGCTTGTTCTTAATTCAATTATGGACCCGTTCATTTCTCAAACAAGACGCATTAACAACTCTTACGATTAATGGTGAAAATATCGGTCGGTCTCATCTAGCTTGTGCTCTATTTCGATCGCAAGATATTCCTGCCAGAGTTCTCTTAGCTAATAATGATCAAGGATTTTGGACACAGATGCATTATATGGTGGAATATTATATACCTGATTATGGTTGGGTTCTTCTTGATCCTACAAAAGGAACAACGCCCTATTCAACACATCGACAGGTTATCAATCGAATCTGTAGCATTGAGGATGAACAAAACACCAAAAAAGATTACATTTACCCATTTATGAAAGGTGAAGAACGATGGATTTGGATTGATACTAAAGATGTTGAACCCTTTTATGTCGATTGTGATGAAGGGAGTAAATCACAAATGTTTACCGAAACTAAAATTGATGCACCGACCTTTGCAGCTGAATATACTTTTTTCCGTACACAAAACGTGTTCTCTCAATATGAAAAATTCCTTGGGAAAACGCTACCTATCCAAGATCGACTACATGTAGATAAAGCAAAAGGATTTCAATTAGATGCCTGTACTGCTCTTGTAGAGACAGGCAACATCAATGAATTTGTGTATTATATTGAAAAGGCATTTGATGAGTACAAAGCTATTGAATAACTGATTGAGATTTTTTCATCATGATATCAACAATTTTCCCTTCAATTAATCCTGCAATAATCATCACAAAAAGTAATACAATTGTATATGTTAAGCCAAAATATAATATGAGTGCGGGTAGTAAAGGAATTTTCACTGCTCGATTATACAAAAATACAGCGATAAACCCATAACTCATCCCTTTTTGATGAAGTTGCTTCAGCAAAGGATACCAGATATAAATAGAACCATGACTAAATATACCAAAGAGCGTGGAAAGACTCCACCCTTTCCATCCAGCGTTACCACCAAGATATTTTGAAACAGTTTTTGGCTTTAAATAATAATTGAATAAGGCCATAATAAGAAAAACCAAAAACAAGACAGGAACTATTGTCAACAATATTGAATATGTAAATTCAATTGCTTTGAAAAAAGAATCTGAATGAAAAAGAAAAATGATAAGATAAATGAAGAGAACAAGTATTAAAAATAGAATACTGAAAAAATATGATTTTTTCTTCTTTTTTTGTTTCTGCATCAATATATTGCCCCTATGATCATGGTTACAACCCCTGCAACGAAAAAGGATAATAGAAAACTAATTCCATTTCGAAGAAGTGAAAATCTTTTCCCCAATGCAGCAATTTCTGCAGGAAGCTGAACGACACCTACAGTCACCCACGATACGATAAATGTGGTCACTGCAAATAAACTCACATCTTTAATTAAAAGCTCATAGCCAATAATGTAACTTGTTATTGGATTTCCTGTGAATATGCTACCGATTACTGATCCTATAAAACCATCCATAAATATGAATCCTTTAAAGAGAACCGCTATCATCTCATCAGTAACAAATGTTTTAAACAGACCGATAAGAAGAATTACTCCCAGTATAACAGGAAGCATGTTAAAAATACCATTACCCGCTTTAAAAAAGGATTTTTTCCATGATGCTTGTACAAAACCTTCATCCAATTTCTCTCCCATTTTTTCCCTCAAATAAAATGGATAGCAGGTATATGACTTTAAATCTTTCATTTTCTAAAAATCAACAATAATTTAATTACTTACCAAAATCATTCTTTTGTTGTGGAACCGGACGAACTTTATAGGGAAATAAAAACATTGAACAAACGGATTAATGAATTAGAATCAATGCTAAAAACGATTGTTCAACCATTTCAAGAAATGGGGAAATCAACAAGTAACTATTTTCGTCTCATTGGTTTAATGTTAGAACATGGTGGGCTTACACCAGATACGCTTTTTTCAGACATCAAAGACCCTATAGAAAAAACAATCATTCAGATTTTAACTCAAAAAAAGGATTTAAACATAAGTCAACTCACTGACCATGTTCGATCAAAACGAGGAACCGCATCTAGAAGGATTATTCGTAAAAAAATAAAAAAATTAGAAGAAAAAAACATGGTAGAACCCGTTCAACAAGGGTCTCGAGTGGTGTACCGATTAACTGATGAAGTGATCAAGAAATGGTCACAAGTGCTCGGTTTAACCAAATAACGTGACCATACTTACAATCATATGCAAACAAAAAATTTGGAGGAATAAAAAAATGAATAACCATAGAAATCACGGGCATGATGATATGCCTGACCCAGAAAAAATAAAAGAAATATTAGACGTTGTCGCAGAAAAAGTCCCCGGACTACTTCGAGAGCTCAGTAGTTTGTTGTATAGTCCCGAGAGTGCGAAACAATATGCTCAAGCTGCTGCTACATTTTATAAGGAATTAAAAAGTGCGGGAATGTCTGAAAGTGAAGCCTATGAACTCACCAGTCAATATTTATCTACATTAAACCTAGGAAAAATGATGCGAAATTTCACCCCGAAACATGATGAGTAATTCTGTTGAGATCGTTGATTAAAATGGAAGTAGCATCATCTTCTCAGCGGAAATATGATCCCGTGCAAATCACTGCACGGATTATTACTTACCTTCCTATGATTTTGTTGAGATCAGGAACTGCATGGCTTTCCTTTAAACGCCAAGCAAGAAAAGGATGTAAAACTTTTCAAAAAGAATTGCTCAACCAAGGTATCGATAAACAAACGGCTAAACAATTCACTCAACAATATGCTGATGGAAGTAATTTAGTGAAAACCTTGCTGAATGGCAATTCTTAATCATTTTTTCCTTCTTCAATTCGATAAGAATGCGATAACGTACAACTTTCCTTTAGCATTGCTGATATAGGACAATAGTTGTTTTGAGATAAATCAATAGCTCGTTCTAAATCTTTCTTTTGTAAGTTTTTTCCATAAAACACATATTCCGTGTGAATGTCAGTAAATACTTTTGGATGTTCGTTAGATCGATTAGCTTCTATATTAATTTCAAATTGGTCAAGATGAACTCGTTTTTTTTGTAAAATGGATGCAACATCGCTTCCCGTGCAACTCCCCAGTGATATGAGTAATAGTTCCATTGGTCGACTGCCTGCTTCTGATCCATTGAATTTTTCTGGGCCATCTATTGTAACCCAATGATTTGATTCTCCTTTTCCAATAAAAGTTAGCCCTTGGACTTGTCTGATATTTATTTGCATATGAATTGTTCACCTCTTTGATAGTTTTCTTGAATAAAATGAAGTATTATTCATGGTGTGTTTCACTATTTTGTTTTCATTTATTAATCTTTCAATGAGTGACCAATTTTCGTTTGCCTTTTTAAGAAAAGCTTCAACTGCATCTTCTCTCATTGGATGAACTGCTGTGATACTTAAAATGTCTTGTTCTGCATCGCCTGTAAAAGCAAATTCATTTCCTTCGTATCCAATAAGTAATTCTGTTGGAATTTGTTCCTGGCTAAAAAGGTGATAGGCTTTGGTTAACTTTCTTTCACTTGCTGGTTTCACCCATTTTTCAGCTGGTGGTCGAGTTGGAATTGAGAGGTAACTTTTGCTTGGTTGTAATGATTTAATAAAACGGGCGAGATGGAGAATGTTTTCTTCATCATCGTTTATTTGATCAATCATCATCGTTTCAGTGCATAGGGTTCCAGTAAATGATTTCGAGAAATGAGTTATTCCAGTTAAGATATCGTTAAAATTAAGTTTACCATATGGCCGATCAATTTGTTTCCAAGTTGATTCATCTATTGAATCTATTTTAACTGAAACCCAGTCTGCTTTTTGTAAATCTAATCGAACATCATTTCGATAGAGTAAAGATGAATTTGTGATAACGGCAACTGGATAAGATAATTGTTTTAATTGTTGAATAAGTATTCCTAGGTTTTCATCTAATGTTGGTTCTCCATCTGGTACGATAGTTAAATAATCAATCCTTTCATTTTTTTCTTTTGTATGTTTAATTTTTGTTTTTACTTGCTGAATGATATCTTTTGGTTTGTAAAACGATGTTCGATTGATTTGCATGTGATATGTTCTACCTAGTTGACAATAAACACAGGAATAGGTACATCGTTTGGGTGGAATATTATTTATTCCAATACTTTTTCCTAGCCTTCGAGATGGAACCGGGCCGAACACGATTGGGTTTTGTTCATTCATTTTTTTCCCTTCATTATTACTAATCGAGCTTTGTTTTTACTCATCCTTTTTTTAATTTCATTTTCTTTTATGAAAATATCGAAATGGTATTCGACTTGTTTAAAGTAACCTGATACTGTCGATGATATCAAATCATAATTTTTTTGCTGAATATTTTTTCCAATATATGAACTTCGTTCTTGCATTTTTTGTTTAATGTAACTTGATTGTGGATTTAAAAGAAATGCAACAAATAGTCCTTTAGGTTTTAAAATTCGATATGCTTCAATAAGTGCCTTTTCTGGGTGTTGCATAAATTCTAAAGAGGTAATGCTTATAACGATATCTGCGATATTTGAAAAAAGAGGAAGTTGAGTTGCATCAGCCTGTAGCGGGTTTAGATGTAAATCAGCGAAACGTATCATATTTTTGTTGTTATCTAATGTTACAAAACAAACATCTTTTCGGGATTGATAAAGAACGCTCTCTATAATAGCCGGACCGCATCCGATGCTTATCAATGTTGCATTCGGAGGTGTATATGAATCAATCAGTTTTGCCTCATAATCAGCTAATTTTTTACCAAATGGTGTTTTATAATATTGAATGTATTTTTCTATTTCCTTTTTCGTTTTCGACCCCTTCATTGTTAACTATTCTTTTTCTTATTTTTTGAATTTATTTTTATAAAAGGACCAATGCATATTGATGAGTAATCTTAGGTTCATAACTGTTTTTGTAGATTATTCGACTTTATTTTATAGTGAAATATCGGTGGAAGTGTCACCTTTATTCACGATTTTTTTGTAAAAATGAGGATTGGTCCTTTTTCTATTTGATCATCATGGACAAGAGAAACGATTGCGTGTTTTGTACATTGGAATGATTTTTGTTGTATTTCCTGTATGAGTTGATGAGTTGATGTTGATGAGAGATGCCACATAGGGAAATTATTTTTAGTGTGTTTTGGATGGATAATAATTTTCCCGTTAGTTTTGAGACGGTGGTGGAATTGTTTGTAAAGTTCAATTCGTTTCTTTTTTTCGAGGTAATGAAGGACATCGAATGCTAAGATGAAGTCAAAATCTTTTATATGTGATGGAACTGTGCTTTCTTTTTTGTTATGAATAGTGAGGATATTATTGCAATTTTGTTGTTTTGCCCGTTGTTGTAGGCTTGATAAAGCTTGTTTTGATTCATCGATAGCTATGATTATTCCATTTGGTTTTACCAGTTTGGATGCAGGTATGGTGTAATTGCCATTTCCACTTCCAAAATCTAATATTTTTTGGCCTGATTGAATACCAAGTTTACTAAGTAATTTTTCTATTATCTCTTGGTTCTTTTCTATTATTTTTTTCTCTTGTTTGCTCATGATATTTTGTGGTTTTTTTACGAATGTTTTTGAGTTGGAATATATTGTTTGAGCTTATTGATTAAAAGGGCTTTGTTTCGTTGTGTTTCTAATGCGTCAAATTTTTCTTCATCTGAACTTAGTACATACATATCTCTTGCACTATCAAGTGATGATTGTAGCGTACAGATAAGAAGTTTTATTTCGTTTTGATTTAGTTTTATTTTTTTTCTTTTTTTATACATCTTATCCCTTCCGTTGTGGAGAAGATTTCACCTCCTTTGAAATTTTGATTAAAAGTATTTGGTGATAGGGTATGAACTATTGTATTATTCTTTTCCTATATAACGATTGTGTAAAATTTATACACAATCATTTGTTTAAAACAAAATAACTACATAAAATATAAAGAAATGATGAAATTATTGTTGAGAAAACAATTTACCAGCCATCGCCCAATTCCCTCGTTTAACTTCATCAAAGACAACATAAACATATTTTGGAGGTTTACCAGCAACTTCTTCCAAGGTTTTTGTGAATCTATCTGCGATTTCTGCTTTTTGTTCTTCAGACAATGTACCAACTAATTTTACATTTACTACAGGCATAAAATTCATTCCTCAACCCTTTTAAAAGAGGAAGAGAAGAAAAAGATTTCTATTCAATAAACGAACCATTTCAACTCATATGAACCCCTGCAATCAAAGTATGACAAGCTGGACATTTCCCCTGATCCGTAAGATTATTGGAAACAAAATAACCAGATCTACTAATGAGTTTTTTACCACACTCTGGGCAAAATGTATCCTCTCCCGCTCCTCTATTTCCTTGGTAAATATAATGTAAACCAGCTTTTTTACCAATTTCCACAGCCTTCTCTAATGCTGAAACAGGAGTTGGTTGCGCATCATTTAATTTGTAAGTTGGATAAAAGCCCGTGACATGCCAGGGGATTGATGAATCAATATCTGAAATGAATTGAGCAATAGCTGAAAGCGTTTTTTCATCATCATTATATCCAGGAATAACAAGTGTTGTAATCTCAATCCATATACCTAATTCATAATATTGTTTGATAGCATCTAGAACCGGTTGTAACCTTGCACCACAAACTTTTTTGTAAAATTCTTCTGTCATGCCTTTTAAATCAATATTTGCTGCATCAAGCACAGGTGCAATATCCTCAAGAGGTTTTTTTTCGATAAATCCATTCGTAACGAAAACATTTTTAATTCCTTCATCAACAGCCAACTGTGCAATATCCGATGCATATTCATAAAAAATAGTTGGTTCGGTATACGTGTATGCAATGGATTTTGCTCCACTTTCCTTTGCTGATTTAACAATGCATTCTGGACTAACCGTTTGACTTGGATGAATTCCATGTTCTACTTGAGAGATATCTGCGTTTTGACAATGCAAACAATGCATGTTACAACCAACTGTTGCAATGGAAAACGCTTTAGAACCTGGATAAAAATGGAATAATGGCTTTTTTTCAATTGGATCAGTACTTTGTGCAATAGGTTTCCCATAGACAAGAGTGTAAAGTGAACCATCAATATTTTTTCTCACCTTACAAATTCCTATTTTCCCTTCTGATATTTGACAGTGATGAGGACAAAGATTACACAATATTTTTCCATCGTTTAGTTTCTTATAATATAATCCTTCCTTCATGATAATTTCATCATGGTGTCTAACGCTTTATAAGCTTTGTTACGAATATCTTTTCTTATAGTAATTTCAAATTGTTCATTCTGTAACGCTTCTTTGACATCAGCAAGTGAACTCTTCCTCATACCAATACAAGCAGTGTTTACTGTGTAAAATGTTTTACTTGGATTATCTTTTTTCAACCGATACGTGAAATTATCTTCCGTACCAACAATGAATTCTTTCGTATCAGTTTCTTTTACATATTTTGCCATATGGCCTGTTCCACCAACAAAATCAGCTTTATCCCGTACTGGTTTTGGAACTTCAGGATGCACGATCACTTCAGCATCCGGATGATCATTTTTTAACTGTTGAATTGTGTCAGGATTTATGTTTTCATGTACATAACAAAACCCATCCCAAAGAATGATTTTTTTATCTGTTTTCTCTGAAATATACGATCCAAGGTTTTTATCAGGTACAAAAATAATGGTATCTTCTTCTATTGAATTAACAATATCCACTGCATTGGACGAAGTACAACAAACATCTGAAATTGCTTTGATTTCTGCAGAACTATTCACATAACTAACCACGGCAGCTTCAGGATTTTTCTTTTTTAGTTTTTGTAATTTGTCTACCGTGGCCATATCTGCAAGACCACACCCTGCCTCAAGTCGAGGGAGTAATACTGTTTTTTCAGGATTTAGGATGTGAGCTGTTTCAGCCATAAAGGTAACCCCGCAAAACACGATTAATTTTGCATCAGTATCAACAGCTTTTTTACTTAATGCAAGTGAATCACCAGTAAAATCTGCGATATCTTGAATTGAACCATCTTGATATACATGTGCAAGAATGACTGCATTTTTTTCTTTTTTTAACTGTTTAATTTCATTAATCAAAGCTTGTTTATCCATATCATCATCTTTTCTAAACTTCTTGCAGTCAGCGGTGTATTTATTCATTCCATTTAAAGTATCGGTCCCCTTAAATCTTTTATTTTTTAAAAATAATGATCATGAAGCCAATTTCCAATTAAATCAAGAACTCGCTGATCAATATCCGATTCTTTCAAACTTTGTAATTGTGCCTTAGGACTCTTCTCACCTGGATTAGGACGAAGTAAATGATTTAAATCGGACATTTCTACAAAAGTTACATCTTCATTACCTAAAGAGCTGATTACATTAGCCATATATTCAACATCTTCCACGGGAACTTGATAATCTTTTTCACCAGCGATGAGTAGCACTGGACAAGTTATATGTTTGGCTTCTTGTTCAAAATCATATTGAAAACTTTCCATGAACCAATGTGGTTGGAATTGTTTTTTCATCATGTTTTTAACAGTGTTTGCTGGAAGAATTTGAATGATAAAAGAAAGTTTTTTCATTTCTGATTTTATAATAGACGGATCAATTTCCTCCCATGAATCATGTGTTCTCATTAATGAAAACACTTGTGAAAGAATCTTGCTGAGTTTATCCATTTTTTTGCTTGATCCTTTTACTTCACTTATATGACTGATTTGTTTTACAACAGTTTCATCTAAGGGGGTAACGGAAGAAGCAATTACTATGAATCCTTTTACATTTTTTTGCTTGTTTGCGATAAGTGTGCCAATATATCCTCCTTCACTATGACCTAACAAATAAAGTTCATCTCTGTTGATTCCGTCGAATTGCTGAAGTGCTTTCAATGCATTCTTAGCATCTTCTAATAAAATATTAAATCCACATGATTTCATTGATTTATGCGTACTTCGTTTGTCAAAACGATAACTTGCAAATCCTTGTGCCGCTAAATAGTGCGCAATAGTCTGAAAATTATTTGTGATAAGTTTTCGAAAGAATCCAGTTGCATTTTCATTTCGATCAACAGGACCTGAACCGGGTAATAAAAGAAACACTGGTGGTTTTTCATGATTTCTTGGTAACGTAATTGTACCTTGAAGCGTTAATCCTTGACTTGTGAAATCAAAGGATTTTTCAATAAATTGATCAGCCATTGTTCAGTTCACCTCTTTTAACTAGACAAATAAAGATGGGTAGATGAAATAGATTTTGATGATATTGAAAAAGGCAAAATAGATTGATATAATCTACACTCATAAAAATCAAATTATAATTTACTAGAAAAACATTTCTTTTCTTTTTTGGGAAATAGTTCTTATAAAAATGAATACGCTTATATAAGAATCAATTATTTTGATATGAAGATGGGATAGATGCGACTTGCAGTATGATGCTAGATTAAAACAGCTTAATCAGACGGAAAGAAGCGAATTATCAAGTCTTCTCTTTGATATTATTCGTGATGCATTACTTGTTTTTAATAACCAAGGTGAAATTGTAGAGGCAAATAAAGCTGCGTGTCTTCTTTATCATTACGATTATGAAGAATTAATTGGATTACATGGGTATAATTTAGTATCAAATTCAAGTCAACATCTATTTGACGAATTCATCGAAAAAGTATCAAAAGGTGAAGGATTCAGTGCTCATTCAAAAGATAAGAAAAAAGATGGAATTATTTTTGATACAGAAGTGAAAGGTCTCCCCTTTACTTTTCATGATAAACACTTATTGCTTGCTATTGTTCGAGATGTTACTGATAAGCAACGAGCAGTAAAAAGCAATAAGGAAAATCTGAAAAAATATCGACGTTTGCTTCAGCATATTCCTGATGTTGTTTGGACGATTGATAAAAATAAAAAAACAGTGTTTATCACAGAAAACGTTGAAAATATGATTGGATTTTCATCTGATGAAATATATAACCATGATAACTTACGATTCAACCGCGTTCATCCGGATGATGTAAAAATAGTTAAGGATGCTTTTGAAAACCTGTTTTCAAAAAATATTCCCTTTGATATTGAATATCGATTACGCACAAAAGAAGGAAAATGGATTTGGGTGAATGACCGATCGACACATTGTTACAAACAAGATGATTTTCTTGTCGCTGATGGTATTTTATCAGATGTTACACATCGAAAAAAAATTGAGATTGAGTTACGTGAAGCAAAGGAATCATTTGAAACATTGTTTAATACCATGGCAGACCCCGTAATGATTCTTGATAAACGAGGAAAATTTCTTGAATTAACCGATAAAGTCAAGGATTATACCGGTTTTGAAAAAAGTGAGATTCTTGGAAAGAATTTTTTGAAAACAAAATTGTTAACACCGAAAAGTAAAGCGAGTTGTATTAAAAATTTATTGAAAAGAATGGCCGGTGTTCACGTTGAACCTTATGAGGTGGAAGCCTTAACAAAAGATGGTAAAAAGATACCTTTTGAAGTAAATGCTGAACGAATTACATATAAGGGGCAACCTGCTGATTTAGTTGTATTCAGAGATATTTCCAGTAGAGTGGAAGCTGAAAAGAAACTTCGACAAAGTGAAAAAACCTATAGGAATTTATTCCAAAATGCTCAAGTTGGTTTATTTCGAACCAAACTAGATGACGGGCAAATCCTTGAATGTAATAATCAACTTGCTCAAATGTTTGGATTTGACAATAGAAATGAATTTATCAAAAAATATCAAATTGAAAAATTTTATGTCATCCCTGAAGATAGGAAAGAATTTGTTGAACAACTTAAACAAAATGGGTATGTTGATCATTTCGAATCAGCATTTTATCGAAAAGATAAATCTGTGTTTTGGGCGCGATACTCTGCAAATCTTGATTCAGATCATCAGTGGATTGAAGGTGTTTTTGAAGATATCACTGAGTTAAAAAAAGCTGAAGATAAATTGAAAAAGAAGCATGAACAGTTAAAATCAGAACAACAACAATTACTTTCAATTTTTGATAGTATCAATCATGCAATTTATGTTGCTGATCCGAAGACCTATGAGATTTTGTATACAAACTCAAAATTACGGGATTCATTAAAACAGGATGTAACCGGTAAAAAGTGTTATGAAGCAATTCAAAACAAATCTCATCCATGTGATTTTTGCACCAATGATATCATTTTGAAAAATAGGGGAAAACCATACAAATGGGAGTATCGAAATCCTATTACCCAAAAGGATTATGAACTTACAGATAAAATTATCACTTGGCCGGATGGTCGAAGTGTTCGAATGGAGCTTGCTGTTGATATCACAGAACGGAAAAAAGCATTGGAAGAAATTAAAAAAGCTCATCAAACCGTTTCAGCGTTTAATAAGGAACTTGAAGTAAAAGTAAAAGAGAAAACTGAACGGATTGAAAATTTACTCAAACAAAAAGATGAGTTCATCAATCAGCTTGGTCATGATTTGAAAAACCCGCTTGGACCACTTGTAAATTTATTACCACTTGTTGAAAATCACGTGTCCGATGAGAAATATAAAGAAATGTTGCAGGTGGCTCAACGAAATGTTGGATATATGAAGAATTTAGTGATTAAAACAATTGAACTGGCGAAACTGAATTCACCAAATACTGAATTTATTTTTGAACAGGTGAATGTGTATGATGTCGTTGAAAATATCATTGAATCAAATAAGTTTGCTAGTCCTAAAAAACAGATTCATCTTCAAAATTTGATTCCAACTGATTTGGTTCTTTCTGCTGATCAGTTACGAATGGAAGAATTGTTTACCAATCTTATAACAAATGCGATAAAATATTCACATCCAAAAGGCTGTGTGCGTATTCAGGCAAAAGAAGAAAAGGAAAACGTGGTTCTTTCCGTTTCTGATGAGGGGATTGGAATGAATGAAGAGCAGTTGACTCATCTTTTTGATGAGTTTTATAAAGCCGATGAAAGCAGGCACGATTTTGAAAGCAGCGGGCTTGGTCTTCCGATTTGTAAACGGATTGTTGATCGTCATCATGGTGAGATTTGGGCGGAAAGTCCGGGTATGAATCAGGGTTCGACGATTTATATTCGTCTTCCAAAAACAAAAAAGGAAAAGGTGAAACTCAACACATCTCAAGAATTACATCGTGAAGAATCAATGAATAATGATTCAATTCATGATAAAATTGATGCACTTCTTAAACAATGATAACACTTTTTTTTAAAGATGTATACAAATCAAATTAAGACTTTAGCTTAGTTTTTGAAAATCCATATTTTATTTGTTTTTCAATATCTATTTTAAAAAATATTAAATAATTGGGTAATGATAATACAAAGATATGAAGAAAACAAAATGGTTGACTATTTTTTTATGTTTCTTTGTAATCCTTCTTCTTACCATACCGGTACTCTCAAGTCCTTTTTCTCAAAAAGAGACCTCGTTAGATTACTATCAGCAAAGATTTACTTTAGATTCATTATTTGACCTAAAGATTCGAACTACGATGTTTGCTGGTTTTATTCCTTCTGTTTCTGCAGGTATCATTCAAGATGATGAACTAGTGTGGAATCAAGGATATGGATGGTGTGATTTCCGAGGGTTTAAGGAACCTGATGAACATACGATTTATCAAGTTGCTTCTGTGTCAAAAACCGTAACGGCAACTGCTATTTTACAACTTTATGAACAAGGATGTTTTGAATTAGAGGATGATGTCAATGAATTTTTACCTTTTTCTTTGAGAAATCCTAAGTATCCAGATACGCCTATCACATTTCGTATGCTTCTGAGTCATCATGCAAGTCTTCATGATCATGATGAATATACTGCATATGAGTATTTTGAAGGGAATTATACGCTTTCGTATGTCGGTGAATTACTTGATCCTTCAGGAAATGATTTTCGTGCTGAATTTTGGGGTGAAAACAAACCAGGAACCGGTGGAAATTATTCAAACATGGGATTTACAGTCTTAGGATATCTGGTGGAGTTGATTTCTAAACAGAGTTTGGAATCTTATTGTCAAACACATATTTTTCAACCATTAGGGATGCAGAATACAAGTTTTGATTTAGATAGTCTTAATCAAGATCAAATCGCTAATCAATATTTGCGATTTGGTCGGATTTATCTAAAAGTACCTTTTATTGATTACACATTTGTTGACCCATGTGGGGGATTGCTTTCCACTGTTGAAGATCTCTCTCATTTTTTAATTGCTCACATGAATAATGGAGTGTATCAAAATAATCGGATTCTTAATGAATCTACTGTGAAAGAAATGCATCAAATACAGTATCCTGATAGTCCAGCGTATTTTGGGATACTTTGTTTTGGACTAGGCTGGCTTATTTTTGAAGAGGAATTTGGAGTGTCTACTCATGGTCATGATGGAGATATTGGTTTTTCTCATGCTCGAATGCGTATTTTTAATAATAATGAAACTGCAATTATTTATTTGTTTAACAAAGGGGTTCGACCAAGTATTTTTCCTAGAATTATTCCAAATGTAATAGAAAGTCAAGCGGATCAACATATTCGAAAACTATTGTATGATAAAGCAGTGATTTGATATAAGTTAAGAGGAGAACATTATTTTTAATTAATAATTTTTATTTTACGATTTATTAAAATATATGTGATTATTTATAATTATAAAACAAAGAAA
>CAZOPW010000034.1:0-24609 GCA_964581795.1 uncultured Thermoplasmatales archaeon
AGAATTAAGGTTTAAAAAATAGAATAATTCTTTTAAGTACAATGTATATATCTTTTTTTGTTGGAGGAACATCATGCAAAAACCATTGATGATTATATTATTAGGGTTGATTGGGGGTATTATTATAGCCATTGGATTTTATTTGGCGAGTTATTTAGGATTTACACCATTTGGAAAAGCATTCAATAATTTTTTTACAATGGTTGGCGTCATACTTTCTCTAATCAGTGGATTTTTCTTAATTTCATTTGAAACATTACGAAAATAAAAAAAGAGAGATTGGTGTAAATTGGTTACGCCAATTTATATTTCACCATTCTTGATTTTTTCCTTTAAAATGTTGAATTGATCTTTAGTCAACGTGCAAATATTATCTTTTTCACCAATTTTTACGGTGTCTCCTACAACGTCGACCGTTGGACATTTTTGAGGAACACAAGTATCATCTGTACATAGTACTATTCTCATGGTTTATCCCCTTTTCTTAACAATTGATAATTATATTATTCGATTACTTAAATAACTTTTGGTCAAATAATAACATGCTGACAATTTAAAGCAGAAAAACAAATTAAATATGAAAGGTAATTGGTAAAATAAATAATTTTTATGCAAATCCTTTTAAATTTATTGATTTGGGATCTACTCTTGATAGAATCCGTGGTTCATTCTTTGAAACACTTTTAATCTCGGTAAATCGAACGTGAATAGATGGTCCAAAAAGTTCTTCAAATCCCGCATTCAATTCTTCACAAATATGCTCAATAGAAACCCCTTTGTTTCTTAGTTTTTCATCAACGACGAAAAAAACATCAATTTCTTCAATACTTTGCTGAATCACTTTGAGTTCACGGATTTTACTTGTTTCAAGTTTATACAATAATCGACTAAAAATAGTGGTTAATGAAGACGCTAATAAAATCTTTCCATCCTTCCGATATAATCGAATACTATCTCGGCCATAAATACGATGAATCCCATCAGCAAAGAAATGATTAAATTTAGAGGAGTTATACTGCGGAGCAACTATATCATTTAATGCATCATATCGAATGATTGGTGTTCCACCACTATATAATTTTGTTACAACCAATCTACCAGGATGTTCTGATTGGACCGGCTCGCCATTTTCATCGTGGCACTCTAAAAGTAAGAAATCAGACATAATCTTATACTCATCATAATGAGGTGGTTGATAACTAATAATCCCCGTTTCAGTTGCGCCATATACTTCAAAAACCGACGTAGCAAACGTTTTTTCAATATACTGTTTTAGCTTTGGATCAAGTAACGCCCCGGTTGATGCAATAACTTTTGGCTGAATCGTTGAACACATCCCTTGATTCTTTAACACTGCAATGTGACCAAGCATTCCAGTATATCCACCAATAAAATCAGGTTGAAATGATTCCAATGATCTCAATATTTTCTCAGGTGGATCATTTGTATCCAACCACTGGATATTACGTAAAGAATTTCTAAACCAAGATTTTGGAAGTAATCCACGTTTCACATATCCTGATTCTGCGGTGTGTGGAGCGAAATCACCAATAATAGAAAGTCTATTATTCCGCCAATCCAACCCATATGATCTCACTGTTCGAAGATACCCAAATAATCCTAAAATAACCTCATATAAATCTACATATAACCCTAAAGACTTCCCCGTTGTTCCGGATGTTGAAACCTTTACAACCGATGAAACATTTTTTGAACTGGGAATTAAATCAGATCGACTCATATTTGAAAAATGCTCTTTGGTGATTATTGGTAATTTTTTAAGGTCAAATCGAGTCTTTATATCATTTGGATTCACACCATGTTTTTTATATAACGAATGATAAAGTGGGACATTCCAAGCATATTTGACCATACTTTTCACTTGTTTATCTTGAAAGCGATAGAGTTGTTCTTCAGAAAATCGATCTAACCGGTTAATATCCCTTAAATATGTATATAAAATCTTTAAAAGAAAAAAAGGATTATAAAATGGATTCATTATTACATCACAGTTAAAATCAGATATTAAGTTAATGGTTTAAAAAATATACGTATTATGATTCATTTGTGAGTTTTTATGAAAATTCTTCTTATTGAACAATTAAAACGATCTCATCGATCAACAAATCCTTTTATTACTCGTTTTCTCACAACTTTTTCAATACTCCCAACATTATTCATCCGTCGCCTTGCAGCAATAACACCATCATATCATGAAATTACTATTCTAAATGAACGATATGCTCCATTAAAAATAACTGAAGAATATGATGTGGTGGTTATTCATTATACGACCCCTTCCTCAACACTAGCATATGAAGTTGCCGATCAGTTTCATAAGCTAAACACCCAAGTCGTCTTATGTGGATTACATGCATCTGCACTTCCTGATGAAGCATTAGCTCATGCAGATGCTGTATTATTAGGACGAGGAGAATGCAACTGGCTTTCTGCTTTAAAAGACGCTGAACAACACAAACTTAAAAAACTCTATCCTCCAGACTCATATTTAGCAAAGCATTGTCAGATCCCTCCAACACAAGTCAAACTCCCTGGATTTGTCATCATGGGTGCACTTGAAGCAACAAGAGGATGTCCATATCATTGTACTTTTTGTCCGGAAGGAAACACTGTATATGGGAACCAGTTCTATACTAGATCAGTCGACCAGGTAATTGATGAAATCAAACAAATACCCCAGAAAATAATCATGTTCTATGATTTATCTTTAACAATAGATCCTTCATATACAAAAGAATTATTCACAAAAATGAAATCATTAAAAAAACGATTCTTTTGCAATGGAAATCTGGACGTCCTTGCAAATAATCCAAAATTAGTTCAACTCTCAAAACAAGCAGGATGTATCGGATGGTTAGTCGGATTTGAATCATTTGATCAAAAGACACTAACATCTATTGGGAAGAACACGAACAAAGTAAAGCAATATAAAAAAGCAGTAGACCTTATTCATTCAAATCATATGATAGTTATTGGTGATTTCATGTTTGGATTTGATAATGACACTGTCAACGTTTTTGATACCACGTTTTCTCAACTAAAAAAATTATCTGTTGACGTGGCTGATTTTAGTATTCTCACTCCATTTCCGGGAACTCCATTATTTGACAAATTGAAAAAAGAGGGAAGAATTCTAACGACTGATTGGGAAAAATATACTATGTTTCAACCCGTCTTTGAACCAAAACAAATGACTCCAACTCAATTATATGAAGGAGTATCCAGCTTATATCAACGATTTTATTCACCAAAAAACACGATATCAAGAGTAATGCAAAATATTCCTCGTGGCCCCTATCCATTCATCGCCTCAGCTGCAAGAAATATACTTGCTTCATTTAATACTATTTTTTTTACAAAATAAACGCCCAAACTTGAATAGAATCTGAATTCTTTCTACCTTGTTCATCATATACCGTTACCGTAATAGTATGAGGACCAAATGAAAACTGATCCCAAACAAACTCATAGGGCGCAGTAGTGAACTCCTGGGAAATATTAGTTCTCTTACCAGTTATTTGAATTATTACTCTATCAACAGGAAGGTCTGATTCAACATTGGTTTGAATAGTGAGCTTACCAAGAATGTAGGTTGTAGAAAATAGAGAGGTTAACTTTATTTTTCCTTCTCTTCCAAGGATATATCGGTTGAGTGGTTTTGGAGTTGTTATTCCAATCGTAGGGGGCAATGCTCCCTCAGTAACTCTACTAGATGCAGTTGCATCAACATAATACGCATCAAACTCATTTTCATTCGAACCGGGATTTGAATACTTTTCATGAGACACATCATCAAAAAGAACAGCGACAACCCATATGTTTTGTTTTTCAACATCATATCCACTTACCGTTGCTCTCCAAATTTCAGAAACACTTTTGTTTTCTCCAGCTTCAACTGTAATCGGTTCATTGATTCCATAATCCAAAAATGAAAAATGATAAGGATTACCATCATAATTAGTCCAATGACTCTTAATCTCGGTAATATAAACTTTTAAAGTACCTGTATACTGTTCTTTTTCATAATTTTTCACATAAACCGTGTTAGTTAGCTCTTCTCTTGTATCATTCCACTCCGCTTGCAATGTTAATTTTATTTTTGGAGCTTGTCGGTTGGCTGCTTCTTGTAAAGTTGATTCAAAATTATCAATAATATTTTGTTTACCAACTAAAACCTTGTACCCGCCATCAATATATACTGTTGGATACGCCCAGGTATTAAACTCATTATCAAGCCGATTATTCGCTTTTTGGTTTTCATCATTAACATGCGTAATATAGTAAAAAGGAATGTTTTCGTTCTCATAAATAGTATGAATCTGTTGTGATGCTTCAGGACAATTCGAACAGGTTGTTGCTGTTGCTTCTTCGACAAATACCGCTCGTTCGATTGTAATATTTTCATCCGAAGTACTTTTTTTCAGTACACTAATCGTATAAAATTGTGAACCATCTACCGAGGGATCACCAACTGGACCGTTTCCTGCGGAATCATCTATCGTAACAAAATAGTAATAATTTTTTGTTTCATCGTCATCAATACTAATTGTATAGGATTGTGAGAGTATAGATTTAGATTGCCATTCATCTTCTGTTTCCAGTCGATAAAAAAGGGTAGCTTCAGTAACATTAACATTATCAGAATAATTAATATGAATTTGAGCTTGGTCACCTTGGTAGACTGAGAAATCTTTGGAAATAACTGAAAGTGTGGGGGGACTGTTATCTTTAGTTTCCTCATTTGATGATAACACTAAAGATCCAGTGAGAATAGCTATTGCTATAATCGCAAGGACGATGTATCCAGGTGGGATGTAAGTGTTCATTATTTTCATGTTCTATCATTCCGTGCTATCACTTTATTATCAATGCTTTGTCAATATAATGGGCAAAATACAGTTGTAAATAAGGAAATTGCATAAAACCTGATCTAAAATGAGGTATCCAATGAAAAACACTAGCAAATATTCGAATGTTATCAATGCTAACGTTTCCAATTTCTCCCAGATTTCCTTCATTGAAGCTCCATTCAGTTTCTAAAGTAATTGTTTCCCCTTTTTTAATCAAAAGAGATTCATCAAGAGCAAAATCGATGAGCCCAAAATGATATGGATTACTAGCATTATCATTCCATCGTGATTCTTCTTCTGTAATATACGTTCGTAATCTCCCAACATAGAGCCTATTTTCGTTGTTTGTTACATTAATTGATATCTTGAGTGTATCTTCATTCATTACATTAAAGGATCCTATCATCTCTAAATTTTTTTTATTTGATCGTTCTCGGCATTCCTGAACAAGGTTCGAATAAATATCTAATAAAGATTCAGAAGTTCCTATAAATTGAACATATCCCCCATCAAAGTAGACAGATGGGATTGCGTAATTTGTAAAATCCCTACTCCTTTCTTGAGCAACTGAATTTTTGTCTACAACAAGTGTTACATATTGAAAAGAAGGATCTTGTAAATACAATTCATAGAGCTGTTGAGATGCCTCTGGACATTGAGGACACCAGGTTGTGGTCGCATATTCAGCAAAAACAATTTCTTCTCCGTTCATACGCTGTTGGTCTGAATTAATTGTTAGAATTGAGCTAACACTTGGGATGATTAATAAACAGATGATGAGCACTGAGGGAATAATAATTTTGGTCTTCATTGTACCTGTCCCCAATAACATAAATATTATCTAATCTTATATTATAAATATAACTTCATTTGTATTTAATATTAACGCTTGTTATCATTTTTATTTTTAAAAAAGTTACACTTCATTTTTTTATTAATTATTGAATTCTTTAGAAATAGTTTTAACAATTGTAATCATTAAACGATAATAATTAATTTTTTAAGACTAACTTGATTTGTTAATATAACTTTATAAACTAGTAAATTATTATGAATTCGGTGAGTATTGATACTGTTAGGTGGTGTCACTTAGGATGTTAGTACCAGGATCTGAAGATGAAAAAAAATTTGTTGCAAACTTATTAAAAAAACATGAAAAGAAAATTCAAAGACAGAATCCTGAAAAAAGAGTTACAAAAGAAATCGATTGTATTATGAGACATGATTAATTGTCTTTTTTCTAAATCTGTTTTTTAGTTAGCGACGTAATTTTATTTAATGATGAATTACTATATTAATTCTAAGATGAAATATTTCACAAAGTGTATCCTTGTTTCTTTACTCATTTTATCCCTTCTTTCAGTATCATCAAACGTTTTTTCTTTTCAGCAAAACAAACATAAATTTCATAGTATACACCATTCATCTTCATTGTTCGTATCAACGAAAAATCCGTATTATAGTATTATCTCATTACCTCTCGCTTGTTGCTATAATAAAACTACTCAATTCCTAAATCCTTTTGTCCTCATTGAAAATGATCAGATTTCATCAAAACAAAAAGAGTTTCTTTTGGCAGTAAAATCCAATGATAATGTAATAAGTATTGGATGTAACCCATCTAATTATAATACCATTTCATATAATGGATCCCCTGTATCAATTTCCCAGCAAATTGCAAAAACATATTTTCAATCTAGCTCTCAAGCTCTCATTTTACCATATAATCTTTCTATAAACGCATACAGAACGAGTTTGATTGCTAGTCCACTGGCAAGTTATTTACATATGCCAATTCTCTTATTCGATACCAAAGTGCAAAATCATGAAGAAATACTTCAAACATTATCCTCCTTAAATGTTACTTCTCTATATTTACCGGATTGCATAAATCAAACAAAGTATCAAAAAAATTTTGATCTAATCACACTTCACAATACTTCTCATATACAAAACATCTTACTTGATACTATAAAAAATAAATTTAATACACTAAATTACATAACCATAACAAATCCAATTGATGTAATATCAAATATGATAAATAAAGAACACACTTTTTCTACAGAATTTTCAATTAATCACACTGCTTTATTTCTTTTAGGTAGGAAGATTTTACTCTCTGGAAATGATATCTATAACACGACTATTCCAATATCAGAGGGAATACAGAAAGTCAAAATTCATGTTTCCTTGAAAAATAAAACAAGTATATTCGGAACAAATAATGTCCCTGTTTTTTTATCTGCAACATTAACTGATCCAAATGGAAAAACAATTGCTTATGGAAACAGTCCAGGATATGCAACTAATAGCACATATTTAGAAACATTAATTACAAATCTATCTGGGATATACACTCTCAATCTTTCAATTTTTCACGGATATAAAGGTGGATATTTTTCATTGCGTGGCATTTCAAATATAAAAACTGAAATGATTATAGATACAAAGATAACCACCCAATCATCGCCTCATTATCCCTTGATTTCTGATTTATCCTTAAATGCAGCATATCTAACCAGTGCTCATGGAGGAATAATCATTGCTGATGAACAATTTGCTCTTACAGACAACAATTACACTGATGTAGCTGATCAGCATGCAGCCGGTCCATGGTATGACGAGACACTTCACTTGTATAATAATAAAAAAGTCAATACTATCCTAAATCGATTACGAGAAAACATAAGCCTCCTGAAAAAATATGATTTATATGGGGAATATATGAATAAATCTGGATGGCTTGCTCTTCTTGGAGATACAAATATGATTCCCATGTATTATTTTCCAAGTAATCAAACTCATCTTGTTGAACGTGGAATTCCTTCAGATAATCCATATAGCTTGAATCATCAACTTTCTCCTGGAAGAATCTTGTCTTATACTGCTAGTGATACCTCTCTTCTCATTGGACGTACCCTTTTTTATAAAGATATTTGTGGTCTAGTCAATGAAAATGACTCCTGGCATCAAACATTTCATTTTGTTTTTGGAGAAGGATTTGGTGAAACTGGTGGTTTCTTCCATCAAATACCCTATGCAAATACTATTGAATCATATGGGTTTGAAACAGAAGTTTTTGGCAATTTTCGAAACAGTCGACAAACAGCGGAAAGAATGAAAGTATATGAAAATACAAACTTTGTGGAATATTTAGGTCATGGAGATTGGTTTTGGTTTACTCCCTCAATTTATGGTTTTAATAGTATTGGAGAATCGATTGGTTCAATGGATGTAAGAGAGTGGGATATCACTCGCCCAAATGTCGTTCTCACTTCTGCGTGTCTCATGGGAAGGGTAGATGGTGTTCCTCCACAGATGAGTATTGCTTTATCTTTTCTTTATGCGGGAAGTAATGCTTTTGTTGGAGCAACTCGAGAAACTGGTCAGGAAGCAGGACTCACCGTTTTGGAAGATCATCTTATCTTAGATGATTATAGTCTTGGTGAGGCACTACGTGGAGAAAAACGAGTTGACAAAATAAATCCAACATACACTGCTCGTTGTCTCTTTGGAGATCCTGCATTTAATCCTTACGACCCTTTACATGGGTATTCTGATCAAGGATTTCCGTTCTCTTCCTTTGAATAAAAAAATAGTAATATTTTTACAAATATGTTATATCTCCTGTTATAATCTTTTTTTCACCTTTTGGTGTCTGAACGATCAATTCTCCATTTTCTCCTAGTCCAATTGCGGTACCTCTCATTTCTTCTTTCTCTGTCTCAACTTTAATAATTGAACCTAACGTTGAAGAATAACGAATCCATGTTTCCCGAATTAAAGAAATGTCATCGTTTGCTAATGCTTTATATAATTGTTCTAGAGAGGAGAGAATTGAAACAAATAATGAGACAAGGTCAATAGTTGATCCTGTTTCTTTAAGCAAACTTGTCGCTATAGATTTTAATGACTGAGGTACCTCATTATTTGCATTTAACCCAATACCCACGATAAGGTAATTGATTTTATCGATTTCAGCAGATAACTCAGTGAGTATACCACATACTTTTTTGTTGTTAATTAAAATGTCATTTGGCCATTTAATAGAAGGATTACACGAGGTTTGTTGTTTGATTGCTTCAGCGATCGCACATGCTGAACACATTGTTACAATCATTGCTCTATTTGGTGGTATAGATGGACGAAGAAGAATAGAAAACCATAGTCCTCCTTTTGGTGAAAGCCAGGGTCGTTGTTTTCGTCCACGGCCACCGGTTTGTTCATCAGCAATAATTACTGTCCCTTCATTTTCATTGTTTTTAGCAATTTTCTTTGCATAATTATTTGTAGAATCTACTGAGGATAGATGATAGATTTTTGAACCAATTATTGTAGTATCTAGGTGTTGGTTGATTTCTTCGATGGTTAAAAGATTTGGTGATTGGTCTATATGGTATCCTTTGTTTGGGATGGCAGAAATCTGATATCCTTTCTTTTTTATTTGTTGAATGTGTTTCCATACAGCAGTCCGGGAAATATGGAGATGATTTGCAATATCTTCTCCAGAGATCCATTCATTTTTTTTTAATAAGGTTATGATTTCAAGTTTGATCTGTGCCATGTCGAAACACCAATAGTGGTAGAAGTGAAGCGATCAATCCTATTAAAACAGCATAGGTACTTAATGGAGGGATTTGAAGAAGTATCAAAGAGAAACTTCCTCCAAGAATAATACTATATAATGCTCCTTTTGTTGTTACTTTTGTTTGTTTTTGATATAATCCTGCTATAACTGGTAGCGTTAATCCTGCGGTAAATACAGTGTATGCAAGCTCTAACGTGTCTAGTATGGAACCAAGAAGGTTATGGTATAGAGCTAATATTAATGCGCTACATCCTGTTAAAATAATCCCTATTTGAGATGTCCGAATTGTATTATTTTTTATTATATCCACACTAAGAATAGTTCCTGCTGATAAAAGACAGGAGTCTGCAGAAGAAATCATAACTGATAAAAATGCAGCAAGAACAATTCCGGCAAGAATGGTTGGAAGCGTGCTTAATGCAACAGGGATAGCCAAGGCAGGAGTAGTGATTTGAGGTTGTAAAGATGGAATTACTGTAGCAGATAAAGCGATACATGCGATTGCAAAGGCAAATAAGAGTTTTAATGATGCAGTTAGTAAGGTTGCGTTTCGTGCTGTTTTTTCATTTTTTGCTGAAAGTAATTTCGCATAAATGTCAGGCCCTACGATATGAGGCATCATCATCATAAATATGATAGAGCCCATAGGGATAAATCCAATGTTGTCATTGATAGGAAATGAAAGTTTATTAAATGAAAGAGAGGACCAATACGGTAATGCGTTTGCAATTATAAGAGGTGTTGCAATAGCACAGATTCCAATAAGCATGATGATGAATTGAATGATATCAGTGTAGACAACCGCGAATTGTCCCCCAAATAGAGTGTATACAATGAATGTAATCGTAATTATGATAATAATAAACGTAATGTCTATAGATAAGATCACTGAAAGAATCAAGCTTGCAGCTTGGATGAGTAATGCAACCCAAGCGATTTCTGTGATGATAATTAGAATTGCTGAGATACGACGCGTTTTATCATCGTATAACGTATTAATGATATCTGGAAGAGTATAACACTGTGTTTTTCTTACTAGTTTTGATAGTGAAATACTTAAAATAAATAACCCAATGACTCCTCCAAGGTCATACCATAAGGCAGGGAGTCCATCGGCAAAGATTCGCCCTCCAGCAACAATGGTTGCTGATCCTCCAATGGTGGTTGCGGTAAGTGTTGCGGTTAGTGGAAATGTTTTCAAACTTCGATTGGCAAGAAAAAAACTTGTTGGGGAGGAAATCTTTTTTTTAGCATACAAACCAATAATAGTGATAATAGTAGTATAGATAATGATAATAAGAACTAACCAATTCAACATTGTTAACCAGAAAATTTTGAACGGTTAACGTTATATTAAGGTTGTGGCTTTATATTGATTATTAGTGTTCCAAAGATCTTTTAGATATGAATCTTGAACGATTATTGATATTCAAAATAGGTTAAATCAAGAGCAGCCCAATCATCATGATCTAAAAACCCATGGGTTCCATCAGAATAATCAAAGATTTTGTATGTATATCTATAGTTCATGATGCTCTTGTAATTTCCAAAAACGTAATAAAATGGCTGCCAGGGATATTTTCCGAATTGAGCATCACATCCAAAGGGATCACCCCATTTAAAACCAAAATTATGCCCCATTTCATGCATGGTTGCTGATGCGTAGTAATATGGTAAGGTTTTTGTAAACAATCGTGCATTTCGCTCCATTCGGCTACTTGAAATAACAAAACCATTCGTTCCAGGATGATATCCCCAATGTGGATCTACATCCCCACTAAATGCATATCCTTTAGGTGTAGTCTCATAAACATATAACCCATAATGGAAAACCCCTCTTCTCCAATTAGAAGTATCATTATGCAAAAAATAAGTTTGATAATAGGATAATAATTCATTGGTATCAGTTTTTTCATCAAAAGGGATGACTTCACTTCGATTGATGTGAACTACATAATTACGACGATGAAATGGATAATGGAGTAATTGTTCAGATTCCTTAGGAAATACACTTGATTCACCAGTTGGACTATCACTCATATAATCAATTTCAAGGAATATATCTTTTCGAAATGGATCTGATCCATACGCCCATGTTTTCGCTTCTTCAATATTTGTAAGACTATCATTATCATCATCAAGAAGGTCATGATCTTCTTTTTCAAATGGATCATATCCAAAATACCATTCCCAACGCGTTCCAATTCCATCATTATCGTAATCCACAGCACTATCATCAACTGTGGAATCAGTATAATACATGTTTGTTTCCATCCATTTTGGAATATAATCTCCATCGGAATCCTCTACTAAAATAGTAAAAAAAAGTTCAGCGTCATCTTCAAATGTATATAAACTACCATCATCACAGCCATTGAATCTTCCATATCCACTTGGATCTCCGTGAGCATCATCTCCTTCCCACCATCCAGTATCCAAACTATAGAAGATTTCAACTGATCGAGCATTCAAGGATTTATTTCCGCTCAAGTCACAAAGAACGGTGGAATCATCAATCAATTTATACAAATATATTGAGATGTTGTATACTCGACGGCAGGGTGCCACATCCATAAAAATCGACCAATTTAAGGGTTTCCCGATTTGAGAACTCTTCCATTCAGGGCTCTTGTGATGTTCCTCAGCCACAACACATTCAATATAAAAACGAGCATTATCCTCTAAATCCTCTTCTAAATATCTGAATTGATTAAAATATATTGTGAACTCACTATCTGGAATTGATTGCCTCTCATGTGCAGAAACACTTAATATCGATAGTGATGAACTAAAAAATAATATACATAAAATAAAACATATTTGTTTATTTGATAGCATTATTGTCCCCATTTTATATATCCTGTCTTCTTTTATTTACTTTTTCACCTTACTTAGAAATTTTTTTAACGTTGATTAATAGATATTAAATCATATTTTGCTCGACAAAAGACGAAAAAAAGCATGATTCATCCTCATATTTTATAAACCCCTTGTCTTTACCATAACCAGGGATGTGAGGGCAAAATGAAAGACAAAATCCTTGACGAAGCAATGAAATGGTATGAAAACCAAGACAATACTCCTCCTATCGAAGATTTTATCGATTTAGTAATCAACAAAACAGCTGATTCATTTACAGAACACGTTCGGTGTGAACTAGAAGAAGAATTTACAAATGGTAATCTAAAACATCCATTTTTCATTTCCAATGAATACTATCTTGAACTCAAATTAAAAGATATAAAAAATAAATATCTATCTCTTGCTGAAGCATGTTCGAATAACGAATAATCCTATCATATCTTAATTTTGAGTTAATCTCATTTTCTTTCTTACATTACTGTAAATTTACATACTGGATTTTTTACAACCCACTTTTAAATATGATTATTCAAAGAAACTCTTTCTGCTTCCCTTATGGGAAAGGATGAGTGAATGATGATGAAACGAAAAATGAAACAAAAAAGTAAAATTGGAGAATACGGGTACCGCTGGATTCCAGTAGAAGGGTACAAACAAAAAGATGGAAAAAAAGTACCCCCTCACTTGAAAAAAGTTCGATTTAAATGGAAAGAAACATAGGATCAAATATCTCATAATTCCTCTTTTTCATTTATTCTTGATTATGATGTTTCTTTTATCAGTTTATTAAAACGATGCATTAATTAACTCGTTTAATTACTTACATCATTGGATACACATGAGAAAAACGGAAGAAGAAATCCATCATCTTTTACAGGATTTCTCAGATAAACTCCCTCATTTCTCAGATGGGCGAATTGACTATTCGAAAACAAAAACCGCCCCAGTTCTCACTGTTTTTGTTACTTATAAAGAAAAATTTCTTCTATTGAAAAGAAGTAATAAAGTAAGAACGTATCAAGGAAAATGGAACACTGTTGCGGGATATTTGGATAATCCAGAGCAAACGCTATTTGAAAAGATCCTTGAAGAGCTTAAAGAAGAGCTAGGTATTACAAAAGATCAAATCTCATCATATTCATTTGGACAAAAATATCAGTTCACTGACAAGAAAAACAACAAAACCTGGATTGTTCATCCAACGTTAGTGACTCTCTTAAAAAAACCAAGTATAATGCTTAATTGGGAACATACAGAGTACACATGGATTAAGGCTGATGAAATCAAAAAATATGATACTGTACCGAATTTAAAAGAGAGTATGAAACGAGCAGTTATGCTCGTTCACACAAAAACAAATCATTGATTATTTTTTGGTATCTCCACGAAGTTCTCTACGAATAATTTTTCCAGAAATCGTCTTAGGTAATTCTTTCACATATTCGATAATTCGAGGATATTTGTATGGAGCTGTAACAGATTTCACATGTTCCTGCAATTCCTTTGTTAACTCCTCTGATCCTTCATAATCTTTTGATAATATAACATATGCCTTTACAAGTATTCCACGGACTCCCTCTGGATCGGGAACACCAACCACTGCAGCTTCTGCAACGGCATCATGTTCTACTAACGCAGATTCAACTTCAAAAGGACCAATGCGATATCCAGAAGATTTAATGACATCATCATCTCTTCCGACGAACCAAAGATATCCTTCCTCATCCTTGTATGCCTGATCACCAGTGTAATAATATCCGTGTTTAAAGGATTCATTTGTTTTTTCTTCATCCTTCCAGTATTCTTTAAAAAGTCCTGGTGGCCGTTCTTCTTTAATTCGAATCGCGATGTTTCCAACTTCATTAACAGCTTTCTCTATGCCTTTGTCATCAACGATTCTTACATCATGACCAGGTGTTGGTTTTCCCATTGATCCTGCTTTAATTTTCATACATGGATAATTTGAAACCACACATACTGTTTCGGTTTGACCATAGAAATCATGGATGCCAAGATCGAATGCTTGCCGCCATTTATTGATGACTTCTGGATTTAATGGTTCACCAGCACTCATTGAATGTCGGAGTTTCAAATCATATTTTGAAAGATCCTGTTGAATTAACATACGATACACTGTTGGTGGCGCGCAAAATGTTGTTACACCGTGTTCTTCCATCTTTCGGAGCATGAAATCGCCATCGAATCGGCCAGGTGTTTCTGCTTGTAATATTGTTGCACCTACAATCATTTGGCCAAATAATTTTCCCCATGCTGCTTTCGCCCATCCAGTTTCAGAAACGGTTAAATGAACATCATCTGCAGTTAAATCCATTGGGAATCGAGCAGTTACTTCATGACCAAGCGGGTATTTTTGTGTATGAAGCACCATTTTTGGATTGCCCGTAGTCCCTGAAGTAAAGTAGATGAGCAGCGGGTCATCAGAGGTCGTTTTTTCAACTTCATCAGGTGAAAGTTCATCAGAAGCTTGTTTCATTTCATCTTCGAAATTTACCCACCCCTCCTTTTTTTCTCGAACTAACATGAAATGCTTTAAACTTGAGCATTCATCCTTTACCTTTTCAACGATATCTGTGTGCTCACTATCTGTTATTACCATGGTTGCTTCGCTTCTGTTTACTCTGTATTTTACATTCTTTTCCCGTAATAACACCGTTCCTGGCATTGGGATAGCTCCAAGTTTGATCATTCCAAGAATTGCTTCATACCATTCTGGAATGCTTTGTAAAATGATAAGAATGCGATCACCTTTCTTTACGCCCAATTTTTTAAGGACATTAGCGAATTTATTTGATTTCCTTTTCAAATCTTCAAAAGTATGTTTTGTATAATTATCTCCATCTTTGTGAATGGATATCAGTGCGACTTTTTCAGGGTTTGTTTCTGCCCATTTATCCACAACGTCAAAACCAAAATTGTAATAGTCTGGAATATTCCATTCCCAATTATTATACATGCTTTCATATGAATCTTTTTGAATCGATTTTGTTTCCATAATTATTTGCCTCCACTGTAATTGCGAGGGATTTTACCGCGTTATTGAAAAATGTTCATCTAGAATTAACGTAAATACTTTTGGATAATAACTTTTCTTATAAATGAAAGAGGGAGTTAGCTTTTAAAGAAAAAGATTGAAGAGATAAGCGATTAATAATGCTTGAGGAATCGTTACAATTGGAAGCCATATTGCTGCTTTTTTACCAATATTTGACCAGATAAGTCCGATTTCAGTAACATCAGTGATTACTCCTGATACTAAAAATATGAAACTATTACCGAATGCTCCTGTCTGATTGAATATTTCAAATGCAAGTGGAGCACTACCTTCAGAACAAACTTCGATAATTGTCGCAAAAAAGAGAGTTATTAATAGTCCTAGAATAGTAGGTCCCATGAATTGTTGGAATAAAGCCGTAGGAATATATGCTCGTGCAAATGCGGCCATCAACATTCCAATAATCAGCCACCAAAGAACCATTTTTGTCAATGTCCATGATCCTTTCAATGTACCCTTAATTGCTTGAAAGTTGTTTTTACGATTAAATTCATACGTTTCCCATCGTTTTTTTACGTCTTGGATTATAGAAAAATCGCTGAGAACGGCTTTATCTTCTCCCTTGGTGCAACTTTGGCATTCAACCAATCCTTTTCGATCTAGTATTTGAAAGATTAATCCGGTGGTTGTTGCAAGAAGTAAAGTTGAAATAATAAGATAAAATGCTTTGATACCAAAAAAACCTACAAGTAAAATAGTTATAGGAAGATTTGCCCAAGGAGATGCCATTAAAAAAGCTATAACTGCTGAAGTACTCGCCCCTTTTTTGTATAGTTCCATGGAAATAGCAAGAATTCCATGTGAACATGCACTCATCAGGAATCCAAAAAGGATGGAGTAAAGAACTGTTCTTTTTTGATGTCTTGATAGATATTTTCTAATATATTCTTTAGGGATGAAATAATCTATTATTCCACCAAGAAGGAATCCAAGTAAGATTGCCCACCAAATCATTTGAAAATAGTCATAAAAGGCACGAGCAAATGGATGTAATACCGGAATGAAAATACTAACAATTAAAATAAGAGCGGTGATGAAAACTATGAGGAAGAGTCTCTGTTTATACCATGGTGTTTTATACTCAACATGGCAGCTTGGACAATATTGATCTTCTCGTTTTATATTATGTTGTTTTTCATATTCTTTAATGCAGTGTTCACAACAGAAATAATGGCCATGAGCTGGAATTTTTCCTTTCATTCCACAAATAGGATCGGTTTTATCCACTTTCCCCTTATGTTTTTTGTTTTTTTTCATTTTAGAACCATTCCTGTTTGCATATACCATAAATATAAATCAAGAGCTGCTAGATTTAGATTTGTTTGATTAGCAAGTTCATTTAACTTTCGTTCAATATGTAGATATGTTTTTTTTGTTATGGTCTTTGGTTTTTTTATGATATTATATTGATGAAGTAGATGAAGGATATGTGTATCAACGATAGCGTAATTCGTATATCCAATATTTCTCAAGAAGTGACTTGACTCTTTCATTCCTAATCCTTTAATGTTGTCAACGAACCAGTGTCTCCGTTTTGAAGTTGAGTGTTTTTTGAGAATGTATGTTAATTTGTCTTTATACTTTTGAGCATCTACGATATATTGCGTTCGAATGTTTGGAAATCGGTAATGATGAGATCGTAAATGAGACTTGATTTGTTCTTTTGTTGCTTCTGCAAAAGAGTATTCAAATGAGTGTTGAATATTTAAGCATGTTTGGGCATGGCAGTTGGCTGTGAGGATACAGTAGCAGAGTTCAGAAAAGAGAGCTTCGTTTGTTCCTGTTTCTTTAAATTCATTAAATGAATCTAAAGCAGTATTAATCACGTTTGAAAGAGTGGATTGTCTTTTTAATTTGTTAATTTTTGTAATCAAGTCAGTCATTTTGAAGTCCCTAATATACTTTTATTTGACTTTTAAGTTAAATAAACTGATGATCTGTGTTTTTTTAAAAAAATTTGATGGTGGGTGATGAGTGATGGAATAATGGCTTTTATAGAGAGGAAGAAGGATGGCGATTTCTTATAAGAGGTGAAAAAAATCCTTACTGGATGTATTCTATCATTTGGTTCCATCACTCTTTTTGTTGTACTGTTTGCCCCCTTGAGAATTTTGGTTGAATACTTATTGTCTTTAGTTTTTTTGATTCAACCATTCACCCTATTAACATATGTTTATATTCATTTGATATAAATAATTTTTTATCTCACCAATAAATAAGGCCTGTTATTTCTTCTTCTAGTTACATTTTCCTGTTTAAAATATAATATTAGTACTGACAAAAATTAAGGGTCGTTAATTTTAAGTATCTATCAATACATGTAAAAATATGAAACAAACACCATGTGAATTCATGGTCTGGAGTGGACTACCGGTCATTCGTAGAGAAATTGCAGAAAGCTTAATCACAGATTACAACCTCAATCAAAAACAAACTGCAGAAAAACTTGGAGTCACTCCTGCAGCGATATCTCAATATCTGTCGGGAAAGCGAGGAAAAATTAAAGTTATTGATGAAAAGATCCTTGCTGAAATAAAAAAATCTGCTGGAAAAATCTATGAAAAAGGAGAAAGTAAGATTCTTCCAGAAACTTGCCGCATCTGTAAAATTATGAGAAAAAGTGGCATTTTCTCCTTTTATTGTGATGTTTGTACAGTTGAAACTGAAGATGATGAAGATTAAGATTTATCATTCATTATCAATTTCCCACGAGCTACTGCGTTCAGTTTAATCGGAGATATATCATTCTGGTTATTCATTATTTGTGTAAATGTAGTTATATCATGCTTTAACGTTTTTAGTTGTCTAATACGATGTGTTGATGAAAGTGCTTTTTCTGCTTGTAGTTTTTGTCCACCTTCAAAACCCCCTTCCGGAAAATACCAATCTTTAAACCATGTACACCCGCAGGAAAATAAAAGGAAACCCAAACGAGTGATTACTGGCGGAATATTAAACATCAATCCTTTTCTGGTCTCATCATCATTTTCATATGATACATATATTTTTCCTGCAGAAGGAAGACTTTTACAAAATAAATGAAGTAAGGTTCTTTCCACAGGTGAATCAAAATATTTTAGGAGAACCTTTCTCTTTTTTGAATTAAATTCATAGGGATAGGTGATTTCTATCCAGGGTTTATACCATGGTTTAATTCCGGAAAAAAAGACAACATCCATAAGATTTTCTAATTGATTTTCCCTTTGTATTATAATAGTAGTTCGTTTTTCCTTACTAGATCGTCCGGGGTTGAATGATGAACAGATGAGGTTTGTTCTTTTGACATTGATCCCACCCGTTAAATCCTGATGGAGTTGTTCGAACACGGAAGAGTTCTCCTTTTCTACTGATTTGTATATGTCATCATGCAAATAATTGATTGTTCTACTTTAAAATTAGATAGACTTCTTTGGTTTTTCAGCAGGTAGCCAATATGGGTTAGTAAGATCATGAAACGCTGAGGTCGCTGCTGTAGCCCCTTCACCAACTGCAGTGACAATTTGTCTGATACCACCCGTTATATCACCTGCAGCATAAATCCGAGGGATGTTTGTTCGACCGAACTGATCAACAATTACATATCCTTCCTTATCAAGTTGTAAACCTATTTGAGTGGCTAATTTATTTTGTGGTAATTCCCCAATTGAAATAAACACTGCATCAACTGATATTTTATCATGATCATCATTATCTCTGTGCTTTAAAACTACAGATTCAACTTTTTTTTCACCTTTGATTTCCTCTAATTCTTTATTCAATAGCACTTCGATTTGTTCATTTTGTATAGAATTTTGTAAATGCTGTTCAGCTCTGAATGTGTCACGTCGGTGAACGATTGAAACATTGGCTCCAAGATTATGTAAATACAATGCATCAGTTAATGCGGTATTTCCCCCGCCGATTACTAACACTTTTTTGTTTTTATATAAATAGCCATCACAAGTGGCACAATAACTCACCCCATGACCATATAATGATTCTTCACCAGAAACCCCTAGTTTTCTATGTGTTGTCCCTGTAGCAAGAATTAAGGCTTTACCTAAAAAAGATTGTTTTGAAGTGATTGCTTCTATGTTTCGTCCAATTTTGATTTCAACGACTGGTTCATTTTCTAAAATCGGAATGTATTCCTTGGTTTGTGCAATGATCATATCCATTAATTCTTTTCCTGGAATACGTTTAAATCCTGGCCAATTCTCAACTACAGGTGTAATTGCAACTTGTCCACCGATATTTCCCTTCTCCAGGGCAATTGTTTTCAATCCACTTCTTGCACCATATATACCAGCAGTTAGCCCTGCAGGACCTGCACCAATGATAATCAAATCAACTTCTATTGCACGCTTCTTATCACGGTCATGATACCTTTCTTCTAATTCAATTTCTTCAAGGGTAAAAACTTCCTCAATGAATTTTTCTTCTGGTTCAAGGCCTTTGCCAATACTTTTATCATTAATAACGGTGTGAGGCACTGCACCAACTTCATATTGTTCAGATAGTTTCATATGTTCCGATGCATCAACGCATTCAGCTGATATAAGATCAGGGCGTTGAATAGCTGCTTTAAAACCATTGAGTACTTGTCCAGGACAATATGGACAAGACAATGTCACAAAAACCATAATATGACGTTTATCTTTAAGCTCTGCTAATCGCTTTTTAGATTCCTTGGTAAGTCTGCTGTCCTGTTGTGACACCATAAGTATTGCATCAATAAACGATCGGCCTTCTTCACCAAATGGAGCTCCAGTATACCAAATACGATATTTCTCTGGTTGAATCATTACAGTCGGCGATCGTGTTATTTGATACTTCCGTGCAGTTTCATCACCTACTTGATGAAAAGATGCTGTAATCTTTTTAGAAAGAAATGTGAGTTCTGTGACAAAATGTTCTGTTATTTTATTAAACTCATCGTTTTCTCCATTCTTTGTAAAAACTGCGAGATGTACAGGGGTATCTAGTTCTTTGAATCGTTTTGATAGAACCTTTTTTGTGTCATTAGGTAATTTCCATTCGTTCTCCTTTTGTTCATTCATATGTATGTGTTCCCATCCTACCCCTTAAATTTATTATCGATACATATCAGTTGGAAATGCAGTTTGTGGTGCTGTTGGTTTAGATTCTTCCATAAATGCTTTGATCTTTTTTTCAATCCGGTCAGCTTCTTCATATAATGGTTGTGGATCGAGTTTAATGCCAGGTAACATCACATCTAATATTTGAATGAGTTTTGCAGCGGCTCTTGAATCAGGGAATTTTGAATGAGCTTTTGAAAGTAAACACATTGCGTTTTGTTCTTCCAACGCTGCTTTGTATAATAATACCCCTGTCACTCCAGTTATCATGCCTTCTTTCATCTGCGTTATTTCATATTTATCTAGCATTTTCTGCATATATTGGGTGCTTCCAATGCCATATACTTCTTCTTGATCTTCCTTTTTCTTTTCTTTTTTCTCATGAGATCCTTCAAAGGTGGCGATAATGCGACATCTTTTTTCTTTTCCCCAACTAAGTATAGCATCAACAAGTGGACCTATGCTCTCATATGGTGGCATGAACTCTGACATAATCACTGCGATTTGATCACACCCATCCTTGGGTCCACATTTCTTTTTTCCTGCGTAAATTCGAACTGGCGGAGAAGGATATCTATCATGAATAACGGTCGTTGGCATGAAATTGTTTGAAACAATAGCTCCGATTTCTTTTAGGTTTAATGTTTTGACAATATGATGACCTGCAATTGAGCTGATTAATCCAACCGTTGGAAAGGCTACTGCAAGCATACAGTTAGATAGATCCATTTGTTTATGTTCAATGATTTTAATATCATTTTTCATGATTTAGTCTCCAAAGAAAAGAACAGATTGAATTATTAAAACGTTACCACGGAATGAAATTGACAAAAAATTGAGATACTTGTTTTTTAATAAGATAAAGATTCATTTGGTGTTATTAAATGTACAATAATATCTATTGCTATTGTTAATATTCCAAGGATAATATCGAGAATAATACTGAATAGTCCAGTGATAACACTTGCAAATATATCTAATACTTTTTGAAGGATTAGGCCGAAACCAAGTATTTTTTTGAGAAGGCCGACGATAAGATTAACAGTTACATTAAAAACAGTCTTTACTAATCCCCCAATGATATTGATTACACTTAGGAGAACATTTAATATTAATGAAAGGATGGAGAGAATAAATTTTATGATTGATGAAAAAATTGAATTAACATTTAGTTTCGTTCTTAAAATATCAGATCTTGATGAAAGTTGATTAAGAAAAGAAGAAATTTTCTCGGTTTTAATACCGTCATCTATTTGTAATGATTGTTTGAAAGATTGAATAGCATTCTCTTTAACTAGATTATAGTCTACTGCTTGTATTTGAGGCAGCATTAGAAATAAAAAGGTTGATAATATGCTTAACATAAAAATGGTTCTTTTTTGCATAAGTTTCCCTCTATTAATCAACAAAGTTATGGATTTAATTATATAAATAAATTATTATGTAATTATGAATTTATATGTTTTCATCTACAGTATAGGTATCAAGAATTATTTTTGATTTTTTTGTTTTTCCCAGTATGCCTTTTCTTCAAGTAGATGTTCTTTTAATTCATGAAAGGACCACTTAATGTTATGCTTAGTTAATCCACAAAAAATAGGTTTAGGAGATGATGATGGAAAGGAAGAAAGAATCTTTTGAATGACAGAATCGGTCATATTCACAAACATCAAGATTTTTGTATCGTTTTCCACAAACCTGGGGTTCGCTGAGGAGTTAATAATAGTTTCAATTGTATCAGATTCCTTGCCACTGGCACTTCTTACAAAGAGAGGTTTTTGAACCAATGAACTAATATCATCAACGAGGGTTTCTGCTTCGTTTTTTGTGTAACCATAAATAAGTAAACCTTGATCCATGCTTAATCACTTTTTTTTTAAAATAGTAATAGTTTAAATAATATTTTCGTTTTATCAATGAAGTAAGCAAACAGGGAAAAGTCTTTTTATTTTAGAAAGGGAGATTAAGAACGGAGAAAAGGTTTGGGATGTCGATTCAGATGGGTATTTCTGAAAAAGTTTTTCGATCCTTTTCCCCGCATCTCATTGTTTAAAAGAATGAGTTTTCTTTTAAGAGCCTTTTTCGCAAGCAACACTGCACTTACAGTATACCATGCATTTATTCCTGCATAATTAGATATAAAAATAAGGTTCAGTAAGAATAAATCTCCTAATTGGATTGTGTATTGAGAAAGAAAAACTGGTTTAAAAGAATATTTTTCTTTTTAATTTAATTATAATTCATTGTTTTTTATTTTTGATTTGAGTTCGGACCATTCATCAAGAGTAAGTGTACACTTGTTGCCTTCTTCACCGATTTTAACGGTTTCATTTCCTACTTCAACACTTGGACAACAGCCTTTTTCTCCACAAAGATAGACTTTCATACTTTTTCACCTCACGTAATCTAACTATGTATACTAACAATTGTTAATTATTTGAACGTTGGGGTTTAACTCAATATCAATAAAGTTCCAATTTGAGTTATTTCGTTAATATTTTAAACAATACGTATTACCATTATGTGAAAATGGAGCTTAGAAAAAAAACGAAAAAAGATAAAAAAAGGATTCTAAAAAAAAGATGGTTCCTTAGATTTCTTCCGATTGAACTTTTTAATTCATTAAAACACCAACAACTTATAAGTCCGGGTGTATCACTTATCATTATTATCCTTCTTTTACCACTTTATTTATGGTTACGTAATGATCCAGATTCAATTAAGGATCCTATCATTGCACTAGCAAAATTCAATGCATTTATGGCAATTACAACACTATCTCTAAATTTCATTCTCTCAACACGATTGAAAATACTTGAGTTTCTCTTTGGTGGATTGGATCGGATGATTAGTGTTCACAAACTCATCGGTCGATTTTCTTTTTTATTTATCGTTCTTCATCCTATTTTTCTTATTGTTTTTTCGTATCCGAATTTTGAAATTATTTTAAATTATGTTTTACCAATTGGTCCTCTTGAAATAGCTGCAGGAGTTTTATCAGTATACATTTTCATTTTTTTAATCACTTTGACAGTTGCTATTCATATACCATATCATTATTGGCATAATAGTCATAAATTGTTAGGTTTTGTTTTGATAGGTGC
Source organism: uncultured Thermoplasmatales archaeon (assembly GCA_964581795.1). Lineage (GTDB taxonomy): Archaea > Thermoplasmatota > E2 > DHVEG-1 > DHVEG-1 > EX4572-165. Next base: position 23,580 of record CAZOPW010000034.1, read on the forward strand.
AACCTTTCATGCAGTATATTCTGGCTCAGATATCAATAATTTCCCGATGCTACGATATTATATAATCGTTTTAAGTGGCATTGGTCAAATTTGTTGGTTATATATGCTCCTTTTTTACAAACACATCGGACCAAAATATAAAGTCAGATTAACAAAAGTTAAAAAGCAAAATGATGTCACTGAACTTTATTTTCCCAAACCAAAAAAATTTGATTATGAACCCGGGCAGTTTGTATTTATAAGATTTCCAAAATTTAAAGGATTTAAAGAATTATTTCCCTTTTCTATCTCTACGGATCCATCAAAAGATCATATGAGATTATCAATCAAAAAAAGTGGTGATTTCACTACTCAAAACATTCCAAGATTACAAAAAGGAGATAAAGCAATAATCATGGGCCCGTATGGAAAATTTGGTGAACCATATCTTAACCATGAAAAAAATATGATTTGGATTGCTGGAGGAATCGGTATCACACCATTTTTATCCCTGGCAAAGCACGAATCATTATTTCCAACTGGTCGAAAAATCCATCTTATCTGGGTAATACGTAACAAAGATGAAGCTTTCCATGACAGTGAACTAAAAGAAGAAGCCTCTAGAAATCAACATTTCTCATATATTCATTGGTTTTCAGATGAAAAAGGAAGGATTACATCTGAGGATATCGTAAGGCTAGTAGGAGGAAAACATGAGCTTAAAAATAGAATGATATTTATGTGTGCACCTCCAAAAATGATGTACGGTCTTTCTAAAGGATTACATAAAAAGGGAATCCATTACAGACAAATTATTTTTGAAGATTTCAATATGCTTGACTAATGTTACATAAATAATTTTTTTTACAAAATATAATTTGTAATATATGGATTAATGAAAAATATTAAGTATATAAATGCTGATATAAATATTTGATATTAATATTGGAGGGTGAAAAAATTGATTTCAAAAAATCATAAAGTTATCATACTAAGTTTATCTCTTTTTTTATTTGTACCTTCATTATCTGGTTTTAGTCAGACCCTGCCT
>CAZOPW010000035.1:0-24310 GCA_964581795.1 uncultured Thermoplasmatales archaeon
ATAAATAGTTTCTATTTATTGATAAAGGAGAGAAGGACTATTATATCTAAACAATGTGTTCATGTACGAAAACATTGTGGTTTTTTTATGAAAAAAGAAACCAAAGAAGAAATACGAGTATTCCAAACACCATAAAAGCAATCCAAATGTAATACGCTGTTTTTATTCGAATGAGCCATCGTGCTTTTTTTTCTGCACTATCAAAAAACGATCCTAACACAGGATCATCTTCTAATTGATCATTCACGTTTTATTCCTCATTTGATTCCATGATTGCTTTTATTCGTTTTCTTCTAAAGAAATCTTCTCGTTCTCTTTCTTCAAGTTGCATTTCTATATATTTTTGGGTTGCTTTAAGTTTCGGGATTAAATTATTTTCAAGTACGTTCACTCGTCGTTTTGTTTTCTCAATTTCTACAGCAAGACTTTTAATGCCACCTTCAAGATCAGCTAGTTTTATTATTTTTTCCATCGCTGTTCTGAATTGCTGTTGGCTATCATCGAGTTTCGCACAACTTTCAGCCATACCATATGATGGTTCTTGTGGAATAGAAAATGAACTATCATCCATTTTCGGGATTTTTACTCCCATGATATTATCTTGAGTAAAAGTAATTTCACCTGCTGGTGGAGCAAGTTGTGCAATTCGATCTACTTGTTCTTCCCCCATAATCATTTGAGCTTGAATAAGTGATTGAAATGATTCTTTGAGTATTTCATCAAGATCATGTACCAGTTCATTTCGTCTATCAATCACAGAAAAGAATCGTTCAACAAGTGAGTCACGTTTTTGTTCAAGCAGATTATGTCCTTTTTCAGCAAGTGTTAATTTTTTTCGAATGGATAATAATTCCATTCGAGTAGGTTTCACACCCTCAAGAACATCCTCAGCCATTCTTATTCATCCTTACCTTCTTCACGTGTCTTTTTTTGCTCTTTTTCAGATGATTTCTTTTGATCTTCATTCTTGTTTTCAAATGATTGTTCTTCCTCTTTTGATTCTTTGTCTTTTGTTTTCTTATCAGGATGATATTTTTTAATATATTTTTCATCAATTTTCTTCAGTTCTCCAATAGGAAGTGTAGTAAATAAATCCCAGCCAATGGAAAGTGTTTGTATAATATCTCTGTCTTCATGATCATCTTGTTTAACGAATTGTTCTTCGAATAAATCAGCAAATTCTAAAAATTTTCTATCTCGATCTGATAACGCGTCCTCTCCAACGATTGCAACTAAATCACGAAGATCCGTTCCCTCAGCGTAAGCAGCATATAATTGATTTGCGACTCCTGAATGATCTTCCCGGGTTCGATCTTTTCCAATTCCACGATCCATTAACCGAGATAAACAGGGTAAAACGGAAATCGGAGGATAAATATCCTTTTTATGAAGACTTCGATCTAAAACGATTTGTCCTTCTGTAATATACCCTGTTAAATCAGGGATTGGATGAGTGATATCATCATCCGGCATGGTCAACAACGGAATTTGTGTAATTGATCCTTTTCTTCCTTTTATCCGTCCTGCTCGTTCATAAATCATTGCTAAATCAGTATACATGTACCCTGGATATCCTCGTCTCCCTGGTACCTCTTCCCGTGCCGCTGCAATCTCTCGAAGTGCTTCAGCGTAATTAGTCATATCTGTTAAAATCACTAACACTTGCATGTCCTGATCAAATGCCAAATATTCAGCAGCAGTAAGAGCCATCCTCGGTAAAATGATTCGTTCAATTGTTGGATCATCAGCAAGATTAAGAAACATCGTAGTCCGTTCAAGAGCACCAGTTTCCTCAAAATCTCGAATGAACAAATTAGCTTCCTCAGCAGTGATTCCCATAGCACAAAAAACAACAGCAAACTTTTCTTCCTTCCCAAGTACTTTGGCTTGTCGAGCTATTTGACTAGCAAGTTGATTATGAGGAAGACCTGAACCTGAGAAAATAGGGAGTTTTTGACCTCGAACAAGAGTGTTTAATCCATCTATCGTCGAAACTCCTGTTTGAATGAATTCACGTGGATACTCACGAGAATACGGATTAATAGGGTCTCCATTAATATCACGACGATCCTCAGGAATAATCGCTGGTGCATCATCAATAGGATTTCCTGTTCCATCAAACACTCGACCAAGCATATCCGGGCTAACTCCAAGTTTCATGGTTTCTCCAATGAACCGGGCAGAAGTTACATCCGTGTCCAATCCTTTAGTTCCTTCAAATACCTGAACGATTGCTTTATTTAAATGTGCTTCAAGAACCTGCCCTGTTCGTTCCTCACCATCAGCAGTTTTAATTCGAACCACTTCATTATACGCGACATCTTCGATGTTATCAACGATCATTAACGGACCTGATACTTCAATCACAGTTGTATATTCCTTGTTCTTATTGCCCATCCTCACTTCACCTCCTTAATCATGGAATCAATTTCTTTATTGAGGTTTTGTTCAATTTCTTTAAATCGTTGTTCAAATTCTTCATTAGAAACCGTTGCCATCCGAGCGATCTGTTCACGAGCCTTCATTTTAATAATGTCATCAATGTGAACATGTTTATCGACTGCTTCTTGAATTCGATCAGAAAACACATTCATAATCCGAAGCATTTCATACTGTTTTCTCCCAGGACAATACGTGTCCACATCATGAAACGCGTTTTGTTGTAAGAAATCCTCTCGAATCATACGAGCACTTTCAAGGACTGCTCGTTGCTTTGGTGGAAGCGCATCTGGTCCAACTAACTTTACGATTTCTTGTAACTCTGATTCCTTTTGAAGTAAGGTCATTGCTTTATTTCGGAGTTTCAACCATTGATCACCAATTTTATCAGTCCACCAGCTACTGATCTCTCCTAGATATAATGAATATGATTTCAACCAATTAATACTGGGAAAATGACGACGATCAGCTAGATCAGCATCAAGAGCCCAGAACACTTTTACAATCCGAAGCGTGTTTTGCGCAACCGGTTCTGAAAAATCTCCTCCCGGAGGTGACACCGCTCCCATTACAGAAACACTTCCTTCTTTTTCTTCTGTTCCTATAAGTCTTACTCGTCCTGCTCGTTCATAGAATTCAGCAAGTCGACTTGCTAAATATGCTGGATATCCTTCTTCACCAGGCATTTCTTCTAATCGACCTGAGATTTCCCGCATTGCTTCAGCAAGACGACTGGTACTATCTGCCATTAAAGCTACATCATAACCCATATCTCTATAGTATTCAGCAATGGTGATACCAGTGTAAACACTTGCATCACGAGCAGCAACTGGCATATTAGAAGTATTTGCAATTAACACAGTTCGATCCATTAATGGTTCTCCAGATTTTGGATCTTCTAATTCAGGAAACTCTCGTAAGACATCTGTCATTTCATTGCCACGTTCACCACAACCAACATAAATCACGACTTGTGCATCACTCCATTTAGCTAGCTGATGGAGGGCTACCGTTTTTCCAGTCCCAAACCCCCCGGGTATGGCTGCTGTACCACCTTTGGCAATAGGGAAAAATGTATCAAGCACTCGTTGTCCTGTGATTAATGGGATTGATGGATCGTTTTTCTTTTTAATTGGACGTGGTGTACGTACTGGCCAGTATTGTTGCATGTGAACTGGGACTGTTCCATGATCGGTTTCTACTTCTGCGATAACATCAGAAACAGTGTAGTCTCCTTCATCATTGATCGTTTTGAGTTTCCCATTCACTTTTGGTGGAATCATGATTTTATGAGTGATGATACTTGTTTCTTCAACGCTACCGACGACATCGCCACCTTGAACATTTGTTCCTTGTTCTATTGATGGTTTGAAATGCCATTTTTTATCTTGATCAAGTGCATTTGCTTCAACTCCTCGGCGTATGAAATCACCGGTTTGATTGAAAATTTGAGGAAGTGGACGTTGAATTCCATCGTAAATATTAGTGAGTAATCCTGGACCAAGAGCAACGGATAATGGATTATTAGTTGATTTAACGATTTCACCTGGTTTTAATCCATTTGTATCTTCATAGACTTGAATTGTTGCTACCTCATTATTAAGTCGAATGATCTCTCCAATCAGATTTTCTTCTCCAACGCGGACAACATCATACATTTTTGCTCCTTTCATATTGTCAGCTTCGATAACTGGTCCGGAGATACGAATGATTTTTCCCTGTTGGGATTTTTTTGTCATAGTTTATGTAACCTCCTACATTTTTTTAATCGTCATTTTTTATCGTTTTATTTCCATGCCTACTGCTTTCTTAATTAAATATGAAATGTAATCAACACGGTCTTCTTTTCTTCCATGTTTATCTGGTATTTCAACAATTATTGGGATAATGTTACGTAATCGGAATTCATTGAGTTCTTTTCCGATTTGTTCAGCGATTTGTTCAGTGATAATGATTAATCCTATTGATTCGATATTATCTTCAATTTCATGCCAATAATGCAATGAAGAGTGGTCTTTTGTTGGGACATACACGGTTTGTATCCCTGCTAGTCGAAGGCCTGCTGCGGTGTCTTTATCTGAAATTGCTATAACGTTCATATCGCTTCCTCCTTAATCAGTAATGATGAAATGAGTTGTTTTGGAAGGTTTTCAGCGATACCTTTGGCCATAATTTTTAGATTCCTGATTTCAGTTTGTTTATATTCTAAAAACCGTAGTGATGGCCCAATAGTGGTATAAAAAGTAGTTGAGAGATTTCGTAAAAGAGATAACCATATTTGATCAATTGCATCAGTGTAGGTTTGAACTGATGGAGTTTTTTGAGTGGTATCAAACAATTTTTGTAATGGTTGATAATATTTTGTTCCCTCAAGCCTATTTATGACTTCCTTTGGATTCTCCGCTTTGCAGAGTTCTTCTTGTTTCCACATTGCTAGTTCAAATCCTTCACTAATGAGAAGTTGTGTGCAGTGATCAGCGTCGTAACCGAGGTGTTTTGCACGAAGGATATGTTTTATCGTTCTGATATCTATCATTCGTTTGATGTATTCTTGTTTTGCTTTCCCACATTTATAAGGAACAGAAACATTTTTTAATTTGTTAATGAAGAATTTATCCACTGCAGCATCTAAGGCAAAGGAGGAAAATTCCTTTTCTTCTGCAGTGATAAGATGTTGAATATATGATGGATACTCTAATCGTTGTAAAACGGTTTTCATGTTTTCTGATTCGGTTTTGGATAAAAGGAGGATGTGTTTTTGAATCGTTGATGAAACTGCTTGCTCTGAAAGTTGTTCATCGATGTGTTGATCTGTTACATATTGTTTCAACGCGGTTTTTAAAATGTTTGCATCAAGAGTTTCTAGATAAGCGTTGTAGAAAGCATGCATTTTTTTTGTGCTATCTTGTTTCATCATTTGAATGGTGTGAACGAACTGATGGTCTAATTCTTGCTGGATAGCTGCTGCTGTTTTTTCTGAAATCGTGTAATCTTTTTGAGTGTTTAGTTGATCGATGAATTGCTGTAGGTCAGTATATTCAAGCATTCGTTGTAACTGGGGTTCTTTAACAAATGGGTTGCCAATTGATTCAAATTTTGCGTTTGGATACGCAAATTGTGCAAAGGTACGAAACGGACGGATGAGGATAGCTAACGCTCCTGTTATGATTGCAATAATCAAAATCCACATGAATGGATTGTTGGGATCGAAGAAAACATCCAGCATTGTTTTTCAACTCTGTTTTTTATTCATTTTGTTTCATGTTGTGTTTTTTTATTTAGTTGCTTCCTCAGTGAAAAGAAGTTTTCCCACCTCTACTCGTATTCGTTGTTTCTCCCGTTTTAATATTCCTTCAAATGTATTATCTATGGTGATTGTTCCCTGTTTTGAATGAAGGATAACGCCACCAGTCGCTTCTACTTTACCTGTTACAGGGATCTCTAATTTTTTTGCAATCTTTTCATCTTTATCAGTTGCCACTTCAACAGTGCATGGTCCGTTAATTTGTTTTTTTCCTTGTTCAATTAACTGTTTAACAAGTGAATTGTATGAGGATTCATTCATGGCTGCGAGTTGTTCTAGGGCTTTTGAGAAACATGTTTCAATGATTTCTTCTTTAGCATTCATTTCTTTTCTTTTTGCTTGTTGATGTGCTTGTGAAATCATGATTTTCTTTTTATTTTCAGCTTGTTGTTTCCCCTTTTCTCTGATTTCCTTAGCTTGTTGTTTAGCTTCTTTTGTTGCTTCGTCTTTGATCTGTTCTGCTTGTTGTTCAGCTTCTTGTTTAATGTTATTTGCTTTATGTTGGGCATCTGATTTTATTTTGTTGACAATGGTTTCTTCACTCATTCAGTCATCAGTTCCTTTCTACCGTTTATTCAATCACGGGTTTTTTTATAATAATCCAAGACCAGTCATGAGAAGGATGCCAACAAGTAATCCAAAGATAGCTATTGTTTCAGGCATAACCGTGAAAATGATTCCTCGAGCTGCAACATCTGGGTTTCGGCCAACTGCACTAATTGATGATGATGCAACCATTCCTTGGTTCACTGCAGAAATTCCAGTGAGGCCGACTGCAAGACCAATCCAGACAGCACCCATACCAGCAAGTGATCCAACCATAACGTTTTCTCCACCGCCAAGAAGACCTGCTCCTAACATGAGAAGAATTGCAGTGAGTAATCCATACACGGATTGGGTCATTGGTAACACTTGAAGGACTAAACATTTCCCGAATAGATTTGGTTTTTCAGCAGTAACTGCAATTGCTGAAGACCCTGCTAGGGCTAGTCCAATCGCTGAGGAGACACCTGCGATTCCAATAGCTAATGCACAACCAAGGATGACAAGTGTTTTGTTTTGGTCGCTTTCCGTTACATCTTCTTCTTGTGCTGATGCCATTCCACCCATGGTGAGCAGAAAGGCTATTGCAAGAAGACCAATGATGGTTATTTTTTTGTTCTTCATGATTTTTTTTCCTCCTTACTTTTTTTAATTGGTTTGTTCTGATTCTTTTTTTGTGTATGTTCGTTTTATTTTAAACGGGGTGAATTCATGTCCACCGCCTTCATAAAATCGATTGAAAAATTCTACGTATTGTAATCGTAATGAGTGAACTCCAGCACCTAATGCTGAAATCGCTAAATTAACAAGGTGTAACACGAAAAGAAGTACGATTGTAACAATAATTCCAATGAAAGGTATCATTTCTCCTAAGAGTTCGGAGACGACGTTAAAGGCTAGTGCCATTCCTGCAGTTGCAAGTCCTAGGGCGAGTAATCGAGCATATGATAACCAGTCTCCAACGTATCCAGTGATGTCAAAGAATCCAACAGGACCTGATGCATATAGTAATTGAATGATGCCAATGATAACTAATACCATTGAAATATAAAATAGGGGTTCAGGGAGAACCCAATCTAGAATGAAATATCCGATGAGCGCTCCGCCACCGATTTGAAGTGGAATCCAACATAACTTTTCCGTAAGCATTTCTTTATAGCGTTTTTGCAGAAACGTTTGGATGAGGCCATAAATAATACCAACGTTTAATTGAATGATACCAAACACAAGTGCTACCGTGAGAAGAGTGATGGGGTCTCTGAGTGAATCCACCGGAAGTTGGACTCCCATTATTGTGAATTGATACAGGAGTTGTTCACTTTCACCTTGAATAATCATATGAATAAGGTTTCCAAATATACTATATGTAAGAAAACCAACAATTGTAGTTGCTAACCCAAGCCATATTCCAAGAAATCCCCAGTTTTTAATCATTGGACTTATTTTTCCGAATTTAAGAAAACCGAATAAGGATAAAAATAAGATAATAAGTCCATATCCTGCATCACCGAGCATGATGCCAAAGAAGATAACGAAAAAAATCCCCATCATGATAGTAGGGTTAAGTTCATTATATTTTGGTAAAGCAAATAATCCAAGTAATGTTTTGAATGATTCAGCCCATTCAGGAGTGTCTAAATGTGTGGGTGGATTATCTGGATTAGTACTTGGTGTTTTTGCTTCAAAAATCATATGATCTTGTGTTGTTTGTTGGAGTTGATTTTGTAATGTTTTCACCTGTTTTTCAAGTACCCATCCTTTAATGAGAATGGTTTCTTCCGTTGTTGCAAGTTTTGATGGAACTTGTTTTCTGATGCGTTCTAATTGTATTTGTTCTTTAGAAGCGAGTAATTGGTTGAGATGATTTTTTGAAAGGTGCTGTAAGGTTTGATGAATTTGTTTTTTTGTTTGTTGAGCTTGTTTAATTTGTTGTTGAAAGTGTTGTTGAGCTTGCTTTGGTGTTTTATCAATTGCTGGAAGGCTTGTTTCTTGGAGGTGTTCAGCAGTGAGTCGTTCTACTTTTTTCATTGCATTAATATGACCAATGATGACAACTGCCCATTCTGGTTTTTTTCCTTGTTTTAATGGTTGATACTCTAAGGTGATGAATTCGTCATTTGCAATTTGTTGTTGTAATTTTGGTAGTGTACTCGTTTTTCCTGCTTTAATTATAACGTATGTTGATTTGCCAAGGTGTTGAAGGGAGAAATCAAAAGCGGCAAACCAGCTTGCTTCTGTTTCAAAGGTTTTAAGTTGTTGAATTGATTCAGTTTGTTGTTCAAATTGTTCTTGAACTTTCTTGATTTGTTTTTCAATTGGTTCAATCACACTTTCTGTGTAGGAGTAAAGTTCTTCTAATTCTAATTCTTCAACTGGTTGTTGTTCTGGAAGTTCAGGTTGCAGGAGTGCTTTCATTCCGGTTTTTTTTTGTTTATGCCGCTGTAGAATCTTAATGAGTGTGGTTAATCTTGTTTCATAATCTTGTAAAAGAGTGGTTTCTTCATGTGCTTTCCCTGGAGTTAATGATTCTTTTTCATCGTTAGTTCGTGAAATGTCAATGATTTGCATAAGCCCGTTTTCATGAAGGTTTTGGATTACATCCTCAAGGTAATCCTGATGCACAATACAATGAATCTTTTTCATTCGGGCTGGTAGCAGTATTAGCTATTCCTCCTGGGAAAGTTCTTTGATAATAAGAGATACTGCATCATCAATTTTATGTTGAGCTTGAGTAGTCAGTATTTTAATTGATTTCTCTGATTCTTGTTGTATCTTTTTTATTTCTTCTCGTGCTTCTTGTTGTGCTTGTTCAATTTGTTTTTCAACGTCTTGTTTTGCTTTAGAAACGTGTTTTTTTTGAATTTCGGACACATTTTGTTTTGCAGTATCAATAATGGATTCAGCATCTTGTTGAGCTTGTTCAATTATTTTTTTTGCATCTGACTCAGCTTTTTTTATTAATTGAATAGAATCCATTGGCATCTGATTACCCGTATCAACAGGGAATATATTAGAGTTTTTATTGAATAATTTTCACATTCCCCAGAATTTTTCTGTTTTTCGTTTAATTTCAAAGATTTTTTCTAAAACATCTTTCTCATCCATGGTGAGAACATCCATGTCCCGTAATTGTTTTGCATCTTCTACAGGAATATCCGTATAAAGGATATCTCCGCCTTTCACTTGTCTTCCGATGGTGATCCCGTCAACAGATACAGCTACTTCAGCACCTTGTTTTGCTTCGTCAACAGTTTGATTTTCTTCTTGAATACCCTTGATTCTTCCGATAACTCGGCCGTCTTCTCTCATCAGTTTCATGTCCTGATGAATTCTTCCTGCAAGTACTCTGACGCCAAAAATCGCTGGGTGACTGACTCTAAAAATGTATTCAGGTAAAATTTTGATCATACCTGGATGAGTATACGTTTGTCGTCGTTGTTTTTCCAAAAGCGTTTTTGTTTTTGCATACCATTCTTCATGTTTCTCTAAAATAGTATAGATAACATCGTGATTAAAAACGGTTACATTGGTTTCCTTAAGTTCTTCTTTTGCTTCAGGAAGTATTTTTACGTTAAAAGCAAAAATGACTTTATTAAATGGATCAGTTGATGCTGCTGCTTCAGTGATATCTCGTTTTGAAACATTCCCGATTTCTGCTTTTCGAATATCAATTCCTTTGTCTCGTGATTCTTTGATTAATGCTTCTAGACTTCCAATAGTATCAGCTTTAATGAGTAATCCATCTTCATCTACTTCAATATCAATACGAGTTTGTTTTTTAATATCTTCAATGATTTCTTCTTCATTATCAGAAATGACACGTAATGGTGCTCCGGGGATTACATTATCAACATTTGGTGATGAAATTTTTATTCCAGATGCTGCAGATACTTCTTTCACACTATCAAAACGTTCTCGTGGATCCCTGATTTCATCGAGTGGTTTTGGTTTTAGTAATGCTTTGATCGTAGTAACGACGGGATCTGTTTTTGTCCCAATAGCAATTTTATCTGTGCTTTTGAGTACACCATTATAGATTATAGTATCTAAGGTTGTTCCAAGACCAACTTCTTCTTTGACTTCTAAAACGGTTCCTTTTGCTGGTCCAGATTCAATATGAAGTTTTTCTTCAAGGAATCGTTGCGCAAGTCCAACAAGTGTCATAAGAAGTTCATTGATGCCCTCGCCTTTTTTAGCTGATATCGGAATAATTCCTATAGTTTTTCTAAAATCTTTGATTTTATAGTATAAATCAGCTTGGAATCCTTGATCGTATAAGTCACCGATAAGTTCGTAGAGTTGTTCTTCAAATATTTTTTTAACTTTTGGTGGTTGTTCTTCAATTCGTTGTTTAGCAATTTTTTTATTTGTTTGCCAACCGGAGATTGCATCGATTTTATTTGCTGCGATAATAAATGGTGTTTTGTATTGTTTTAAAATATTAATAGATTCATAAGTTTGTGGTTTGATTCCTTCAGTGATATCCACGATTAATATTGCAATATCTGCTAGTGATCCTCCTCTGGATCGAAGTGTGGTGAATGCATGATGACCTGGTGTGTCAATGAATAATAATCCTGGAAGTGAAAATGATTTACCTTCTAATAATGTGCCACAAACGTCTTTAATGGCATCGATAGGGATTTCAGTTGCACCAATATGTTGAGTTATTGCACCTGATTCTCGTGAAGCAACCGCGGTTCCTCTAATGAAATCTAGTAACGTTGTTTTTCCGTGGTCAACGTGTCCTAAAACACTTACAATTGGTTGACGAATGTAATCCTGTGGCATACGTTATCACCCGTGCTTCGGTATAAAAAGACCCTTTTAAACATTTTTTGATATGATATTTTTTGTTCTCATTTATTTCAAGTTAATTTAACCTTGTGATTTACTCAAAATTATTATTACCTCATTATAATTAATATGTTAATAAATATGAAGTATTTTATCAGCATTTATTCTTTAATTATATCTAATAAAAATTGATAAAAAGAGAGAAAAGAAAATATATTAGACAGAGTTTAGTGATGATACGCAAATTTATTACTAGATCGGTAGCAGAACACCGTGTATCCACCTTTGCTTTTTTGTTCTGCATATTGAGTGTTTGTCGTCCAAATATTTCCATTTGCCGCTTGAATTCGATACAACCAATGATTCATGAGATATGATTCCTCCTTTTTTTGTTAGAGTAATCAAAGCGAAAATCATTTTTCGTATTTAGTAGATAAACTTAGGTTAGTGAAAGTATTAAGAATGATGGATTGGTTTTCATTTGTGTAGTAAAATACTCTTTATTAGATGAAAAAAATGAGTGAAGAATATTATCCTTGGGGTGGTGATTTCACCGCTGTTAATCCACATGGAACCGTTGCCGTTGTATTACTTAATATTGATTTTAAACCAGATGAAGATGTTGCGATTTATGGGCGATTGAAAACAGAAAATATCGGCATTGAAAAAATCGTTGCAAATGTGATTTCTAACCCTCATATTCGATTTGTTATTCTTTGTGGTGAGGATATCAGAGGTCATCGATCTGGACGTTCCTTCGTTTGTCTTCATAGAAATGGAATAAATGAGAATCATCGAATTATTGATGCACCTGGAGCAATTCCGTTTATTGAAAATTTGAATGAAGAAGCAATACAACGTTTTCAAAATCAAGTTGAAATCATTGATTTAATCGGTGAAACAAATACTGATGTTTTACATGAAAAAATAAAAGAAGTAATAAGTCACCACGTTGAATCATTTGGTGAACCATTTATTGCAATTCAATTGAAACAATCGAAAAAAGAAGAGTTTAGTGATAAAAGAGCATTACATTCAAAAATTATTGTAAATTATATGGGTAATGTTAGGAAAAGAGAGGAGTAAAGGAGTATGTTTTCATTTACAAAGGAACAAGTTGTGTATGATTTCCATGATGTTTTCTTTGGTGGTCAACCTGGTGTTCATCCAACGGTTTTATTTGGAGGATTATTTTTCAAAGGAACTCTCGATTTTGAATTTGCAAGAACAGAAATTTCAAAGATGTTAGAGATTTCTGAGCAGGTAGCTGTTCCCGGGATTTTAGATGTGTTCATTAAAAAGAAAAAGGACATTGATAGTATTCTTTCCTTCGTTGAACAAGTTCTTCCTGATAGTTATCCTTTTTCTGTCGATATTACTGATCCTGATGTGAAAGTAGCAGTGTTACATGAGTTAGATGATCGAGGATTATTGGATAGAGTAATTTATAATTCATTACATGTTGGAGTCACTGAAAAAGAACAGTCCGCTCTTTCATCATGTACTCCTGGAATGGCTATTCTTGTTGCGTTTAACCCTAAGGATAAATCACCTGATGGAAAAGTTGAAGTCCTTGAGAACGGTGCGCATTTAATTGAGAAAGGGTTAATTGAGCTTGCTTCTGAATGTGGCATTGAACAAGTATTAGTTGACACTGCAGCGCTTGCTCCTGGTGATTATAGTGGCGCTGCGATTTCTGCATTACCTGTTATAAAAGAGGAATTTGGGTTTCCTTCAGGATGTGCGATTCATAATGTCGTTGAGAAATCCTCTTGGTTAAAAGAATATCCTCTCGCTAAACCAGTTGTTGATCAAGCATCTAATGTGAATGTTTCCGTTTTTGGAGGAGATTTTCTCTTGTTTGGCCCTATTGAATACGCTTCAACTGTGTTTCCAATGATTGCTTGGGAAGATATTCTGGTTTCTGAGTATGCTGAAGGCTATTTTGGTATCAATCCTGCATCAACACATCCTCGAAGGAGATTTTTTTGATGAAAAAGAATGTTTTTGAAATTACAGTGATTGGTTCTTTTCCGGTTCATATTGATCGAATGCAGTTGATGCAATCGTATTTTAAACAATCTCAAATGCCGAGTTGGAAACCTTTTATTAAAGAGGCAGTGGAATTGATGAATTCTGCAGGTGTAACCCTTGTTTCTGATGGGCAGACACGAGATCCTTTTGTGACTATTTTTACCCGGGGTTTTGGAGGATGTCAAGTAAGAGAGCGAACTGAGGTCGTTGAACCGATCACATTTAACGGTCCCGTTACTCTTTCTGATTTAAAGTACGTTCGTTCTCTTCTTCCAAAAGAAAAAAAAGTTCTTGGGTTACTCGTTGGTCCGTACACGTTAAGCAAATCTGTTGTTGATCACGTGTATCATGATGATAAGGAGCTTTCTTTTGCTTTTGCTGAAGCGTTAAGAAAGGAAGCTGAAGCTATTGAACCAGTTGTGGATATGATTAGTATAGATGAACCTTTTTTTGCGAATAGTTTTCCTGAGTATGCCGTTGAAGTAATTGATCATGTTTTACAGCATGTTTCTGTTCCTACTCGTCTTCATGCCTGTGGTGATGTTACTCATCTAGTCCCGTCCCTTATCGATCTTCCTGTGGATGTATTAAGTCATGAGTTTACAGCCACTCCTTGTTTATTTGATGCGTTTAAAGACCATTCGTTAGAGGGAAAACAGATTTGTTTAGGAAGCGTTCGATCTGATCATGATCATGTTGAATCTGTAAATGAAATCAGTGCTCATATTAAACATGGAATTGATGTCTTTGGGGATAATCTTGCTCAAATCGCTCCGGATTGTGGACTTCGTTTACTCCCGCAGCATAATGCATTTATGAAATTACAACGATTACATGAAGCAGTTCAGGTGATAACAAATGAATGATCAAAAGAATTCTCCTTCAATACCAGTGATACCAGCAGAAAAAACTAGGGAGAAAGATATCATTCTTGATAAAAAAGGTTTTTTTGTGATTGAACTCGTTGGAGATCACATCCAAGTCGAGTTCTATCATAATGTTAAAAAAAATGATCAGATTGTTTCCGGGAAACTTGTGAAAATCTTTACCGGAAAATCAGCAGCAGCACTCTCTGATACTATTGCTCGACACATTCAAGGTCTTCGCCCGGAACATTTACTGTATGTTGGTCGTGAATTAATGCGTGCTGAATTAGCGTTAAAAAATAATGAATCTTATGAGCAAGATGGTTGTTAACACACATTTATCATTGCTTTTCCATTTGCATGATATTCTTTTTGACCATGATTCATTTTAATATCAAGAAATGAAAATTCAACAGTATCTCCTTGTTTCAGGTTTTGTAACGTTTTCACTTGATTGTCCCAAACAGTGATTAGTTTTATTCCCTTTTTTGTTTTCACATGTACTTTACTGACAAATCCATATGTTTCATCTTTTCGAAAGAACACATTAGTTGGAGAAATAGAAAGAATTTTCCCACGGATTTTTTCACTATTTTCTAGTTTTCCTTTTTGTTTCGTTTTCATTTTTTCTATTGAGGAAGTTGAAAGCGTGTTTTCTAATTGAATTGTACTCCACCTTCCCACGTGTAATTCGACGCCATTTCTTCCTTGTTTGGTGTACCCATTAATGATTTTAAGGGTCATGTTTGCTTTGAGTTCTCCGTTTTCAACTTTACGTGCATCATCATTCCAGAATACGACAGGTAAAAAACCAGTTTCATCTTGTAACAAAACATTTGCGACTTTTCCTTGACGCCCATTTTTTCGGGTAAAAGATCGAACGGGTTGCATTGATGCTACTGTTGCTTGTATGGTTGCTTCTTGACCCGGGTGAACATCAGCTAATTTCACGACATTTGCTTTATTATACCCTAGTTTATCGACTAAGAGATATGCAGCAGCGTCTTCATCGATGAGTCCACCGAATTCTTGTTGTAAACATTGAATGTTTTCTTCGAATTCATCTTTTGATTGCTCGTGAGCAATTAAAGCATAAAATTCATTTTTTGTTTCAGGTATTTGATCAGTCATATATGAGTCACAACGACGTTCATTTTTTTAGTTAAAAATATTAAGAGAGGAAATAATAAAGGATTCTTTAGGATTCATCCACCATTGATGTGGTTTCAATTTCATCTGAGTCAGTGTTTGATTCTGGTTGTTTTGTTTGCTCGATGACTCGTTCTGCAAGAAACGAACGGATTTCCTCTGGTTTTGTCATATCAAGACCAAAGTATTCAGGGAAGCGTTTGGTTAATCGAATCATTTCAGTATTCCGATGTTTTTTCGTATGAATCAAATGTAATTCAGCGAGTTGATCCACATGATCATAAATTTTTTCACCAGCCATCCGACGAAGATTTGATTGTTTCACGGGTTGATGAAATGCGATTAAAGCAAGGGTTCGAAGGACATCATCATCGATTTCAGGTTGCGTGATCATAACAGATGGTTCCGTATATTCATCTTTGAGTTGCATAACGTATTTTGTTCCAGCTTTTACAATAGCCATAGAGGTATCTTTATTTGTTTGATAATCCGTGATAAGTTCTTTAACTGCTTTTCGAACGGTTTGTCTTGATAGTTCTGTAGCGTTAACAATTTCATTGATACTCACTGGTTTACTTGCTGAAAACAAGACTGATTCAACCAGTTTTTTTGATTTTATATTCACCACAGCACCATCCTATCAAATTATGTATATGGAAGTGTTTTAATAAATATCTTTCCATATGGGAATTGTTTCTGATAAACTTTTATTTTATTATCATACGCAAGAAATAAAACAGAGATAATGGTTTTAATTAATTCTTCTCTACTCTCATCTTCTAATAGATCAGTAATTGCTATATTTGATTGATCGAGTTGTTTGATTTTCTCCCAGATCTCTACAATATCTTCTTCCAAGTTATCTTCATGAGCTGTTCCTTTCATTCGTTTCCGAGATGCATCCTTTAAACGTTTTCGTTCTTCTCGACGACGGATCTCCATAAGTTGATGGGTTTCTGCATCTTTCCGAGCGTAATCAAAAGCATCAAGTAACTCGATTAAGGTTACTTTTCTGGTACTTTCCCTGCGAACTGGTTCCTCAATTGGTGGATCAGGAACCGTCATCAATAGATTTGTGTAAGTGTATTCATCATCAGCTGAAAGCCACATGTCTGTGGAGAATTCATCCCAGCTCAGTTCAGTGTCATCAACGGGTTCTGGTTCTTGAAGATTAATAACAAGATCATCACTTTGTAACCGAAGAATTTTCCATGCCATGTGAATAATACGGCCTGCAGTGATCAAATCAATGTTTTCTTCACGAGCACGTTTCAAATACATGGTTGAAAACTGAACAAGATCAATATCCCATGGGTTGAAATGTGCTTGATTCACTAGTTCAAAGGTTAATGCGATAGATCGATCAATGTCATCTTCGATTCCCATCAGGTTTCCTTGATTAGTTTCTTGTAGTAATTGTACGTATTCATTAATACGAGCGGCATCATCTGAATCATCAATAAGTGATTTATGGAAAAGCAAGTGATTGATCACTTCATTATCAATTGGGAGTTGACTAGTGTTCATGGTCATTAGTTTATCCTCCGGCTAACGCGATTTCTCCTTTTGGTCCAACCGAGTTTGGATCAACGTTTCCGATCATATCTGAAATTCCTGTATCTTGCATGGTTACTCCATACACATGATCTGCTTCTTTTAACGCGATTTTTCGAAGTGAAACCATAATAAATTGTGAATCTAATGCGTTTTGTTTCACCATTCTACTCACGTTTTCTGCATTCACACCATCAAGGAACATGTCAACTTCATCAAGGACGTAAAATGGACTGGGGTCGAAATGTTGAATTGCAAAAATAAATGCAAGTGATGCAATACTTTTTTCTCCACCAGAAAGTGCGGAAAGAAGAAGTACTTTTTTTCCACGAGGACGAGCTTTAATGGTTAATCCCGAGTCAAATAGATTATCTGGGTTATCTAAGATGAGTTCTGCTTCTCCTCCTTCTGAAAGTTCGGCGTAGAGTTCTTTGAGGTTTTTATTGATTTCATGATAGACTTCATAGAATTTTTCTTCTTTTTTCTTGGTGATTTCATCAACTAATGTGATGAGTTTTGTTCGTTGTTCTTTTAGATGTGTTATATCCCCGTCTAGTTTTTCTTTGCGGTTGAGTTGATGATCGTATTCTTCCAATGCTCGCATGTTCACAGGTTCTAATTCCCGCATGTTTTCTTCAACGAGTTGAATACTATGCTTTATTGAATCAACTGGTGGAAGATTACTTGTATCAACGTTTACTTCGTAGACTTCAAGTTGATCATTGAATTCTTTTAATGTTTCCTCAAGCGTTGGTAATCGGTATTCAGCTCGGGAGATGAGATCATAATATGATTCAACACGAGCAGTGATTTTATCTAATTCATGTTCTAAATCAACTGTTTCTTTGTAAATGGAGTCTCTTTTAGAAGTGAATCCTTTGATTTTATCACTCATTTGCTCCTGAACTTGTTGTAATGTTTGGATTTTTTCTTTGTATTCATCTCGTTTCTTTTGTAATGTTGTTCGATCAGTTTTATGTTGAGCAATAGTTTCATTGATTTCAGCGATTTTATCTGTTCGTTCTTGTTTTTGTTGTTCAAGAAGTTCTTTTTCTTTTTTTATCCCTTGAAGTTCAGCAGTAAATGAAAGAACTTGATCTTTTAATTCAGCAATACTATTCTCAAGGTCTCTAGCTTGTTGTGCATCTTCTTTACTTGTTCCTTCTAACAATTTTTTTCCTTTTTGTTCTTTTTGTTCTTCAAGGGAATCAAGATTTTTTTGAAGTGAAACGATAGTCTCATGTAATTTTTCTTTTTCTTGATTTAACACATCATATTCATCTTGTTTTGCTTGGAGTTGATTACTGATTTTTTCTTTTTTTGTTTGAAACGTTTTTTTCCGAACGCTAATGTCTTGTAGTTCATGTTCAGAAACACTGACTGGTTCCATATTTCCAAGTTCATTTTCAATATCAGTTATTTCTTGTTTTAATCGTTGGATTTGTGCTTGTAGTTGTTCTTGATGAGTAAGTGTGTTTCGAAGTTCACTACTAACAGTATCAAGTTTCGTCCGATCTGCTTCTCCAAACACGAGTTGTGTTTTGGGCGTGCTTCCTCCTTTCATTGCTCCACTTGCTTCGATCAGACTTCCTTTTAAATCAACTAATCGGACTCCTCCCATCAGTCGACGTGCATCCTGCAAGCTATCTACGATAATGGTATCGCCAAATACGTACCAGAATGCACCACGATATTCTTCTTGAAAATTAATTAAATCAATAGCAAATCCGTGGGCATGTTCATCTTTAACTGTCATTAAGGCTTTCCCACGTGGTTTTCCGGCTATCATTTTATTTAAAGGTAAAAACGTAGCCCTACCTAAATTTCGTTTTTGTAAAAACTTGATTGCTTTAGCTGCGGCTTGATCATCTTCAACGATGATACTTTGCATTCTGCCACCAGCAGCAATCGCCATCGCTGTTTTATATTCCGGTTCTACTTGAGCAAGTTCAGCGATCGTTCCATGGATTCCGTCTAACTGTTTGGTGTCTCTAGCATTTAGGATTTGGTTGACCGCTCGGTTGTATTTCTGATGAACCGATGATATCGCTTCATATTCAGCTTCCAGTTTAGCTTTTTGTTGTTGTAAAGAACGAATACGGTTGTCTAAATCATTGAGTTGTTCAGTGAGTTCTGCTTGTTCTTTTTTCTTATCAAATAAGGTTTGCTCTAATTTTTTCCGTTGTTTTCGATGTTCACCATGTGATTTTTTTCGTTCGCTTAGTTGCCATTGAATGTCTTTTAATTCAAATTCATACGTTGTTTTTGTTTCCTGTAAATCAGCGATAGTTTCATCTAGTGAATTCATTTGTTCAGTAAGTCGTTGGAATGATAATTTTTTCTCATGTAAGGTGTTGGTAGTGTTCTCATATGATTCACGTAACTGTGCGATTTCTTTGGAAAGATCTATTGATTGATCATCTGATTGAGCAATTCTTTCTTTTAATTGTTTATACGTTGTTTCTTTGTCAGAGAGTTTTTGGTTTAATTCTTCGATTTGTTCATTAATTGTGTCGAATTGCTCTTGGCTTTGCTTTAGTTCCTCATCTATATTATGCAGCCGCTGCTCTTGTTCCTTGATTTCTTCATTTAAATCATGAATTTCATCTTTTGCATAATTGATTCGTTCGACCGCTTTGATTTCTTCTTCACGTAATTCGTCTAATTGTTTTTTAATATCATTTACTTCTTCGCCGCCGACTTCTGCGATATGATTCTCTAATTGTTTGAGTTCTTCTTGTTTTTCTTTGAGTTTTTTCTTGATATCATTTGATTTTTCTGTGAGATTATGTTGTTCTTGTTTGTAGGAATCGATTTGTTGTTTGATTTCAGCGATTTGATTATTTACTTCAATTTTCTTTTTTTCAGCAAGTTTTGCCTTATGAAGAGTTAATTGTTCCTGTAATTCCTTATATCGATAGGCTTCATCCCGATCATTTTTGAGTTGGTTGATTTGTCCTTCTATTTCACGAAGGATGATCTGGATTCTATCCATATTGATGTCGACTTCTTCTTTTTCATTTTCAGCTTTTTTGATATCATTATCAAAATGACTGATGCCCGCGATCTCATCAATGATTCGTCGGCGATCCACATTCCCCATTTCAATGATGGATGTGACATCTCCTTGTTTTACAATGTTATATCCATCTCCTGAGATACGAGCGTGAAGAAGGATATCCATAAATTCAGAGTATGATGATGATTTTTCGTTGACGTAATAATAAGTATAGTAATTTGAGGGATTATCTTTTAATGGTGCTCTTTTGATTACTCGTGTGAAAATGACTTGATCATCATTGACAGGTAGTTTTCGTTCTTTATTGTCAAAAACAAGACTGACTCTACAGTGTTTCGCTGGGTTTTTTTGTTTTTTTCCACCGTTGAAAATTAAATCAGTAAGTCGATCTGCACGCATTGTTTTTGAGCTTTTTGGACCGAGAACAAATAAAATTGCATCTGCAATATTACTTTTTCCAGATCCATTCGGACCAGTGATTGCAGTGAATCCTGGAAAAAAGGGAACTGTGAGTTTCTTCCCAAAAGATTTGAAGTTTTCCATGCGTACTTCTTTTAGATACAGGTCCATCCCACCCGTTATTAACATTGAGGCACTGTTTTTTGTTTAAGTGCGTACATCCCAAGTATTCTACATCTTTTGAGAGTATAAAAAAATATCGATATTAAATAGTTACTCTTAGGAAAAATAATCTCTCTTTTATGTTAATGAAAGAAATTGTGGGGGAAAACGATTTTTAGGAAATGAATGAAAGAATGATTAGTTATAATCATTTCCAGCGAGGAATCCAAAGCTATAGTGACGGTGACAGGGTTTGAGTGGAAGTTTTGTTTGTATCGTTTTTCGTTTTCGGGTTTTTTTTATTTTTTGTTTCATTTGTATTCATTTTGATGTTTTGTGATGTTTTTTTATTTAAAGCGATGGTGGTTTTTTGACAAATAGTGTTTTTTATCCTCGTCATTTTTAGAATATTTCTAATTTTTTTATGATTTTTATCTTTCTTTTTTAGTTGATTTATTGGGAATAGAGGTAATAAAAACGGTAATAATATAATAAAACTTAAATAATAGTAATTCTAATATTCCTGTTGAAGAATGGGGAACAAAAATATTTTTTATCCATCTTTCCTCACCATCCCATCCACCCTTCCCCATTCTTACACTTTCACTACAATTTCCTTCATTTAATATCATTAATCACTCAATTAGGAATAAAAATACTATTGTTTAATCAATTAGTAGCCAATTTGAGTGAATAAAACAAAAAGTTTAAATTTTTAAAGGCCCTATGATATAGTTGGTAGTGGGAGTTTTAAAATTATGAGTGACGAAACAAAAGATTACCATTTAGATCACTGGAAAGAAATGATCAAACAAACGGAGGAGATGGTGAACATTTGGAAGGATGCAGAGGAAGAATCTCCCTATTATAATCAAATCTGTAAATCATGGGAGAAATTTATTGAAAAGCAAAAAGAGGAATTTCATTATCATATGCGTCGTATTGGATCTCCTCCAATGGACCAAGAAGAAGAATAAAATTATCAGCAAATAATCATTTTTTTCAATGTTATTAACTTCAAAGAGTGAAGGTAAATACTTTTATGGGTTTATACAATGTTTATTGTTTATTAAATAAGGTATGGTGTTCTGATGAAGAAAACAGAAGTCTTTGTTGATACAACTAAATTGTTTTCATTTACCAAAGAAATTCTTACTCATGCTGGATTAACTAATGAAGATGCTTCGATAACCGCAGAAGTTCTGATATCAGCAGATCGACGAGGCGTCGCATCTCATGGTGTTGCCCGGTTAAAACGATACCTTGATGCAATTGAAAATGGCATAATCATTCCATCTGCATCTCTTGAAATTGTCAAAGAGACTCCTGTTTCCTTAGTTGTTGATGGTCACGGTGGCATGGGTGCGGTTATTGCATATAAAACAATGAAGAAATGTATTGAAAAAGCGGGAAAAAGTTATTTATGCTTTGCAAGTGTACGTAATTCAAATCATTATGGTATCGCTGGATTTTACTCGTTAATGGCATTAAAACAACGATTGATTGGGGTTTCCACCACTAATTCAGCACCGTTAGTCGTTCCAACCTTTGCAAAGGATGCGGCCATAGGGACTAATCCAATCTCTATTGGATTCCCTGGGAAAAATACTTCTTTTTTACTAGATATGGCAACTTCCACCGTTCCACGTGGAAAGTTAGAAGTGTATGCTCGTGAGAACAAAGATATTCCACTTGTATGGGCAACTGATGAAACAGGCAAACCGACTGTTGATGCAAAAAGAGTATTGGAAAATGTATTACACCGAAAAGGTGGTGGATTACTTCCCCTTGGTGGAAGTGAGGAACATACTGGTGGTCATAAAGGATATGGGTTATCTGTCATGGTTGATTTGTTAACAGGAGGTTTATCAAATGGTGCGATGGCATCAAAGGTGTATGGCATTCCAAAGCATCCATCTGGAGTGTCTCATTTTTTCGGAGTGCTTCATCCTGATGCGTTCTGCGGGCTTGATTCACTGGAATCACAAGTAGATTGGTTACTCTACCTGCTTCATGGGTTAAATCCAGTTAAAGGTGAGCGAAAAGTGTATGTTGCTGGTGAAAAAGAATTCTCTTTTGAAAAAGAATATGAAAAAATGGTTCCATTACAAGAAAAAGTGTTTGCCACACTTCAAGAAATTGGTGATCACTATGGAGAATCTCTTGAATCAGTAGCAAAAGAATAAACGTAATTAATTTTTCTTTCTTTTCTAGTTTTTTTGGAAAAGCAAGCTTTTTTTTAATTTAAAAAGAAGATGATGAGGAAGATAATTGGGAGGCTTGGAAGCATATTTAATACCGGGATTTTTTTTAAGTCTAAGATATCGATTCCAAGACCTACGAGTAACACGCCTCCAACTGCAGAAAGTTCAGTAACAAGAAGTGGTGAAAGGGATTGCTGCACGATTGAAGTAACCACGGTGATACTTCCTTGATAGAGAAATAGAGGAAGTGCTGAAAAGATGACTCCTGCTCCCATGCTTGCTGCTAAAGCAATACTTGAGAATCCGTCTAGGACTGATTTTGATAAGAGTAAGGTTGGTGGATTTCCTAATCCTTCCTCGATTGCACCAAGTATTGTTAGTGAACCCATGCAGTATAACATGAATGCTGTGATGAATCCTTCTGAGAATTGATGATTCTTGGATTTTGTTTTCTTTTTGAGAATGTCTCCGATTTTAATGATGATGGTTTCTATGTGTAGCATGCTACCAATTATTGTTCCGATGACTAGGCTGATGACCATTGCTAAGTAATGGGTTGTTTTGATAGCCATGGTTATTCCTAGAACTATGGTGAAGAGTCCTATGGCTTGAAAAGTGGTGTGAGTGATTTGTTTTGGTAATCTTGTGTGTACGAGTAATCCTATGAGTCCACCTGCAATCACTGCAGCGGCATTAATTATGGATCCTATCATGTATTTTTCAGGCAGCGTACATATTATGGATTGATAAGCACTTTGGTTCTATATTTTATAAATGGTTTAGATTAGGAGTTATTTTCAGAAAACAGAGGGTTTTATTGTTTTATTTTGGGCAAAGGAGGCAGGTCTGGAAAGTAAAAGAAGGTAAAAAAAATGTAATGTATTTTTTAGAATAAAGGAGGAAAATAACCTCATTCTTTCTCTCTCACCTCTCCAGACCTTAGCAAAAGGGTATTTTCGTAACACACTTAAATAATTTTTTATTTTTTTTAAAAAAATTATTGTGTTGGTTTCAATAAATAATTGAAAACGCGAAAATTGTAATAGAATAAATTTAAATAATGTAATCCTTATGAACTCCATCTTATGAAAGCATCAGGAATTATTGGTGTTATAGTTGTTACAATTATCGTAATCATTGTTGCAGCGTTTACGTTTGCTCATGTGGAATCAATTCGTGAACAGCAACTTGAGAAAAAGAATCGGTCTGTTCAAGGATGGGTACAATATATTAATGAATCAGGTACCATTTCTGTGAATGAGGAAGTATTCCAGTTGTATGAGGTTACTCTTTCAAATACAAGTGGGAGTAATGAAAGTATGACATATAGAATGATTTTTGATGGAGCGTATCCTCCTTTCTATCATGTTAGTCTTCAATTTTATTATGATCCTTTTGTTTTGGAGAATGAAACGTTTTATAAGGTTACATTCATTGAACAAATTTCATAAAATAATTGTTAGATTTGTTTGTTATACATGAATAATTGTCTTTTTTATTGGTATCATCAAGGAGTATTGACTTTTTCTTTCATCTCTAATTTATTATTCATTATTTTTATATTAATATAATCAGAAAAATTAATAAATCCAATCTGTATTCCCAATCATCCGAATGAAAAAGGAGGCAGGTCTGGAGCTTAAATAAAGGAGGAAATGATTTTATTAAAATAAAGGGAGAAAATAGACTACTCTCTCACCTCTCCAGACCTACAATACTATATTTACAAAAACATCTATAAAAAAGTTTTCATTCTATCTGTTTTTTGGTTTATAAAATGTGACGTATCTGTTATATTTTGAGAAAAGGTTAGATACTAAAAAAGTCAGGTTTTAATAGA
>CAZOPW010000036.1:0-23936 GCA_964581795.1 uncultured Thermoplasmatales archaeon
AAAAAGATTATTCAATAAAATTGTATAAATTATGCCAAAATTAACCTATTTTAAAACAATAATTAACCCAAATGTGAGCAAAATATATATAACGACAGTTTAATAACTCCAATGCATAGATTCGAAGGGGAAACAGATACTTTTTATGGTTCTGTAGCAACACTGTTTCCCTTTCTTCCCTCCCTCAAAAAAGTGTTATTTAATCCATAAATCTCATGTTTTTTACTTTAATGTAAATACTAAAAAACCTCTTCATATATTTACCTATGTTATGAATAGGAGAAAGGGATTAATCCATTTGTATGTTGGAACAGGTAAAGGGAAGACGACTGCCGCTTTAGGTGTAGGATTGCGAGCTAACGGAGCAGGATTACAAGTTGAAATGGTTCAATTTATGAAAGGAGATCAAAGCAATGAAAAAAAAGCGATTAAACACCTGCCACATTTTTCAATTAATTCTTTTGGCCGATTTACCTTTCTGACCGCTGATCACCATGAACCAATCGATGAAACATTAGCTCATAATGGGCTTAATCATGCAAAAAAGATTATAAAAAATAATACTTGTGATATCCTCATTCTTGATGAAATTACAATTGCTGTGTCATTTCAACTTTTGAAAAAAGAAGACGTTATTGAGATTCTGAAACAAAAACCACACGATATGACAATAATATTAACAGGTAGGATTGCAGATGATGAATTCATTTCAATCGCAGATCTTGTTACCGAGATGAATGAAATCAAACATCCATTTCAATATGGAGAATCAGCTCAGGAAGGTATTGACTATTAAATCTAATTACTTTAATCCAGTTTTTTACTCTTCAGCGACGCTCACTTCCAAATAAGTAAGATCAGATAATTCGGCTCTCATCTTATCGCCAATTTGTAATTCACCTACTCCTTCTGGTGTACCGGTCAGTATAAGATCTCCTCGTTCAAGAGTCATAATCGTAGAAATATAGGAAATCAATGATTCAATGCTCCAGATTAGATTTGCTGTTGAACCTTGTTGACGAAGATTAGAGTTAACCCATAATCTAAATGAAATATTATTTGGATCAGACACTTTTTCAGCACTAACAACATTGCTTAATGGTGCGAAGGTATCAAATCCTTTCGCAATACCCCATGGCCATCCATTCTTTTTTGCAGTGGCTTGAATGTCTCGAGCAGTAATATCCAATCCAACAAGATATCCTTTTATGAATCTTAACGCTTCCTTGGGAGAAACACAACTTGCAGTTTTTCCAATTACCACTCCTACTTCAATTTCATGATGAATACAATGACTCATTCGAGGGTACCGAATAGTTTCATTTGAAAAAATTACTGAGCTAACTGGTTTTAGAAACAACAAGGGATTCGGTGGAGGTACTGTCTTCATTTCCTTTGCATGTTTTTGATATGTTCGTGCTAAACACACAATTTTTCCAATAGGTAATGGGGTGTGATCATTATCAAACCGGTATGATTTCATCAGTTTGATAAATTAGTTCATCAATTTAAATCTCTTGGTTTCAGAAATTTATTTGATTGAATAACAAATTTCTTTAATGTTGTGTTGATACCCTGCTTGGGGAGCCTATGAAGTTTATTCCAAATACATCTGTTGAAAAAGAAATGCTAAATGAAATAGGTCTTTCAACGATCTCTGAACTTTTTTCTGATATTCCTTCTAAAGTTCAAATAAGCAAATTGGATATGGATAAAGGTTTAAGTCAATTAGAAACTGAAAAAAAGATGAGAGGTTTAGCAAGAAAGAATGTGTCCTGCCAACAAATCACTAGTTTTTTAGGAGGAGGGATCAAACCCCATTATATTCCTGCTGCAGTGAAAGCGATTAAACAAAGAAGCGAATTTTTTACCGCGTATACGCCTTATCAAAGTGAGGCAAGTCAAGGTTTTTTACAAGCAATGTTTGAATATCAAAGTATGATTGCTGAACTCACCGGTATGGACGTAGCAAATTGTTCATTATATGATGGTGTAACATCGCTTGGGGAAGCTGCGTTAATGGCCACTCGAATTAATAAAAAGAACGTATTTTTAATTCCTTCAAGTCTCTCTTGGGAGAAAAAAACAGTGCTTCATAATTACGCAAAGGGACCCGATATTACCATAAAAGAAATCGATTTTAATAAAAATTCTGGTGAACTTGATATATCTTCTTTACAAAAACTGCTTTCAAAAAATGCAGGTAAGGTTTCTGGAGTGTATATTGAAAACCCGAATACGTTTGGTATATTCGAATCTCAGATGTGTAAATTCATCGACATTATTCATGAGGAAAAAGCATTAGCCATTATTGGAATAGATCCATTTTCTTTAGGTATTTTGAAATCACCCGGTGATTATAATGCAGACATTGTCATAGGTGAAGGAAGAGGTTTTGGTAACTCGATGAATTACGGTGGATCTGGTTTAGGATTATTTGCGTGTAAACAACAATTCATTCGTCAGATACCTGGGAGATTAATTGGGTTGACCAAAGATAGTCGAGGAAATGACGCGTTTTGTATGGCACTTCAAACCCGTGAACAGCACATAAGACGAGGGAAGGCGACCAGTAATATTTGTACAAATGAAGGCTTATGTGCTTTAAGCGCTGCAGTATATCTTTCTTGGCTCGGTGGAAACAATCTTGTTTCGCTGAGTAAAAACAATTTTGAGAATGGTCAATTATTAGCTGAAAAACTTTCGAACTTGAAAGGGTTCTCTAGACATTTTACTGGCGTACATTTCAATGAATTTGTTATGGATGTACCTATTGATCCATATCAGTTGAATGATACGTTGATTCAGCATGGTTTTCAAGGTGGTTTACCTTTAGATCGATGGTTCCCTGAAATGAAAAATAACATGTTATTTGGTATCACTGAATTATATGATAATGAAGATATTAATCGATTTGTGTCCACGCTTGATGAGGTGATCTGATGAGTCTTCCATCTAAACAAGAACCATTGTTAAACAAGCTTTCTGGCAGAGAACATAAACACCTATCGATTCCCGATCATATTCCATCTTCATTACGACGTGAAAAACCAATAGATATCCCAAATCTTGATGAAACACAAATTATTCGACATTTTCATCATTTAAGCCAACGGAATTTTGGGATAGATAACGGTATATATCCTCTTGGATCCTGTACGATGAAATATAATCCAAAGATTAACGAAGAAATCGCTAGTTGGCTTGAGTTTAGCTGTCTTCATCCGTATCAACATGAATCAACAGTGCAGGGAACATTACAGATGATGTATGATTTAGAACATTTACTTGCAACATTAACTGGGATGAATGCATTTACCTTGCAACCTGCTGCTGGAGCGCACGGAGAATTCCTAGGAATGCTGCTTGCAAGAGCATATCATGAAGCAAATAATGATTCGCAAAGAATTGATGTGATCACTCCAGATACCTCACATGGAACAAATCCAGCAAGTGTATCGATGGCTGGATTCAATCTTGTTGAAATACCTTCTACAGAAGAAGGGACGATTGATGTCTCTGTTTTGAAAAAAACAGTGTCGGAAAAGACCGCGTGTTTTATGTTAACAAATCCAAACACATTAGGGATTTTTGAATCTGAAATTATTGAGATCGCTAAGATCATTCATGAAGCTGGTGGGTTATTGTATTATGATGGAGCAAATATGAATGCAATCATGGGAAAGGCACGACCTGGTGATATGGGCTTTGACATCGTTCATTTAAATTTACATAAAACTTTTTCATCTCCACATGGCGGTGGTGGCCCTGGGAGTGGACCTATTGGTGTGTCAAAAAGACTTGTTCCATTTTTACCTGTTCCACGTATTGAAAAAACAGCTGATGAATACCATTTTAATTATGATTATCCTAAATCAATTGGGAAAATACGAGGTTTTTATGGGAATGTTGACGTGTTACTACGGGCATATATCTACATTTTGATGATGGGTGGAGATGGCTTGCAGAAAGCTAGTGAAATCGCAGTGCTCAATGCGAATTATCTAAAAACAAAGATTCTTGAAAAACCTGGTTTTGATCTTCCTTACCGGGAATTACGGAAACATGAGTTTGTGTTAAGTGCTGAAGGATTGCGAAAACAAAAAAAGATTCGAGCCATGGACATTGCAAAACGATTACTTGATTATGGGGTCCATCCTCCAACCATGTATTTCCCATTGATCGTTAAGGAAGCATTGATGGTTGAACCAACGGAATCTGAATCGAAAACATCATTAGATGAATATGCTGATATTTTACATAAAATCGCAAATGAAGACCCCGATATCCTTAAAAAAGCTCCGATAAACACTGTTGTCGGTAGAGTTGATGAGGTGAGCGCAACTCGTAATCCAGTTCTTACATGGAATCAAATAAAACAAAGTGAAAAATAAAAAAAAGCAATTAAACTATCATTATAAATTTTGTTTATTCTTTTCTTGGTTCTTGATACAAGGAAAGAAGTATTCCAATTATTCCACCAAGAATAAACACGATACTTACTGAATAGATACCAATATCTGCCCATACTCCAAATCGAATACCCCACCAGAGATAAAAGCCGATACCAGCAAGTAAAAGTAATCCTGACAGTATGGTAAAGATATTCATGTTTTGCATGTTTATATTTAACATTTTTTTTCACCTAACTTTTTTATAGTAGAGGAGTGGGGGCACTGGGATTTGAACCCAGATCGGCGGGTCTCTTCTCAGGTCATCGCTCCAGTTATTCATCATCAAATCAGATGACCCTCTTGCAATCATACCTTAACTGGAGCCCACAATGATGCCGGGTTACACCATGCCCCCGATTGAAAGGGTTAATCTTATTTACGGCGGTTTTTCTTTTCTCGTTTCATTCGTTTTTTTCGCCATTTCCAGCGCATTTTTCCTTTCTTTTTCCAAACTCTAGAACTCCGTTTCATGATTTCTGTTCCTCTATTAGTATGCCTTGCCCTAAACAGCAACTTCTATTTAATAATTTAGGATGAAAACGAGATTGGAGATAATGTCATTATATCTTGACAGATTCTACTTTTTCATCCATCCATGTATATTTGCATCGTTTGCAATACCAGCCGATACTTTTCCATTGTTGAGGTCCATGAACTGGATTGATATGGCGGTATAATCTGAACAGTTTATCATGACAGTACGGACAATGAGATTCATAAGAAGAGTCATATTTTTTCCCGCCGGCATCATAAATCAGTGTTTCTTTTGCTATGTAATAGGTGTATCCACAGGATGAACAATACCAGGCAACTGGTTCCCATGTTCGTTTACCCTCCTTTGTAACACTTCTGTAAAGTCGAACTGCTTTCGATTTGCACTTTGGACAGGTTCTTTTCATAACTCAGCCTTCATTATTATCTATCAAGTATTAGAATCCTTTTGTATCTTCTGCTTCAACACAATCTTCATTTTGTTGATTGTTATTAAGAATTGGTAGTGTAATGGTAAATGTAGTTCCTTTACCCGGTGTACTATCTGCAGTGATTGTTCCTTTGTGTTTGTGAATGATTTCTCTGCAGATAAATAATCCTAAACCTGTTCCTTCATGTTTTCTACTTTCTGCAGTGTCCGCCTGGTAGAATTTTTCAAAAATCTGTTCTAATTCATCTTGATCAATACCAATTCCGGTGTCTGATACTGATAGTATCAAGTTGTTATTTTCAACGAGTGCTTCAAAAGTAATACTACCTTCATCAGTAAATTTCAATGCATTAGTAAATAGATTTTTTAGTACTTGTTGCAATCGATGATAATCACCATAAATTTCTGGCAGATTTTCGGGAGTGGAAATGTTGAATGAAAGATTTTTTTGTTCAATACAAGGTTTCATATCCTCAATTATTTCATTGACAAGATCAGAAGCACTCATTTTTTTCATTTCAAATCTCATGGTATCATTATCAAGGCGAGACACATCTAAAATATCATTTACAAGAAGTAATAAGCGTTCTGCATTTCGTAAGGAGACTTTCGCCCATTGTTTAATTTTATCATCGGAATTATCATCTGAAATGATCAAATCCAGATATCCTTTAATCGGTGTAACAGGAGATTTGAGTTCATGTGCTGCAATGTTCATAAATTCTGTTTTTAATTGTTCTGATTTACGCATTTCTTCTTCCATTCGTTTTCTATCAGTGATATCATGTATCGTACATACGAAACCTTGCAATAAGCCTTCTTGAATTAGAGGAGAAACACTTAATTCGATTGGAACGATATGTTGATCTGCATTTATTAGTTCCAATTCGACGTGTTCTATTGGGAAATTTTTTTTCCGAACATCAAGCAGAAGTTGTTGGAATTGATAGATATGATCATCAGAGAGAAGTTCTCGAAAAACCTTTCCAATTAAGGCAGGTTCTTCGAATTGTGTTATTGTTTGAAATGAAGGGTTAATGTAACGGATTTTTCCCAGTTTATCCAATGTAACTATTCCATCAGCGGACATTTCTGCAATTGCTCGGTATTTCTTTTCTAGTTTGATAAGGCTATCCCATGTCCTTCTTCGATCACTAATGTCTCTAATGAATACAACATTTGCTTTTTTTCCCTGGAAAAGAATATTGCATCCAATACCTTCCACCCAGCGTTTTTTTCCAAGCAATGTATGAATTTGATAGCTATCTAGGAATCCTCCTTTTCCTTTGCTAACGAGCAATAGATCCTTAATAACCCGTTTATGGTATTTTCCATCCACGAAATCAAGAACGTTTTTTCCAATTGTTTCCTGCGAATCTGAAAAACCTACCATATTTGCAATTGCTTTATTTGCAAAAAGAACTATTCCATTAAAATCCAAAATCAGGATTCCTTCAATCATATTGTCGATGAGATCCTGATAAAAATTAAGGTCACCATCCTCTAATTGAATACGGGTTATGGGTTCTGTTTCCCTTGAGATATCTGTTAAAGAGTGATCATGTTTAATCGATTCATGATCCGGTTGGTTACATTCGTTTCTTTGATTAAGGTGATGTTTTTCCCACAGTCTCATTTCTTCGACTATTGAAGGTTTTTCTCCCATGTGTGCATCCCATTTTTATTTTTTTTCTTCAGATGGTGAATTAAAGTATTTTATCATGTGCCAAGGGTTGGCTGTGATCGATAATACTAATCTTACCACACGTTGGCAATCCCATCTCCATCAAAATGAATAGAAATTCTATTATTTGTATTCATTGGTTTTTTACTCTTTTTAAAATCTTTGAGAGTGGTATAGTGAAATTCATTCCTCTTTTTTGTCGGTCACCATAAAGATTTTTGTGTATTTATACTCGTGCGAAATACTTTAAAAAAATGGGTTTATTCGGTTTCCAGTGAGAAAAATGAATGGATTAGATGTATTATTTTCCCGAAGAAGTATCCGTCGGTATAAAGAAGGAATTATTGAAAATGAGACGATGGAACGATTAGTTCATGCGGGCATGGTTGCTCCTTCAGCCTTTAACCAGCAACCTTGGGAATTTATTATCATTAAAGATAAAAAGAGATTGAACCAAATTGCTCTTCATCATCCTTATGCTTCCATGGTAAAGTATGCTGCGGGTTTTATTTTGGTTTGTGCTGAACCAAATAAAGATGAACGTAATTTAGGGATGTGGTGTCAAGATTGTTCTGCTGCTACGGAGAATATATTACTTGCTGCTCATGCTTTGGGATTGGGAGCGGTTTGGATCGGGGTTTATCCTAGTGATGAATATATGACAATTTTTAGAAATATCTGTGATATCCCAAGTGATATCTTGCCTTTTTCAGGGGTTTGTGTTGGTTTACCTAGTAAGACAAAACCACCTGCTAATCGGTTTGATAAACAAATGATTCACTGGAATAAATGGTGATAAATGTTTTTTATATTTCTCTTTTTTATTTATATATTAATGATAATTTATTAAAGATAAAACAAAAGTATTATATATATGTGTATACAATTTCCTTTCGGGGTTAGCAGAGGTGGTTATCTATTTTTATTTTTACCTTTTCGAATCCAAGGAAGTGCATCCAAATCTCCCTTTATCCAACGAAGGTGAAACCAAAAAATCCTCAAAATTATTATCACTCCATCTCTCTCACCCCCTTTCTACACATTTTAAAACGATAGAAAATTTTGTTCAATAATAGAGAAAGAATTATATTATGTGAGTTCGTATAATAAAAAGTGGAGTAATTTTATGAGACGGAATTTGGTTTTTAAATTATTTCCAGTATTCATACTCACTATTCTTATTTTCCCAACGATTATTCCACAAGCGGAATCATTATTTGATAGAAAACCAGTTATTCGAGTTGCAATAATTAGGCAAACATGGGATTTTTTTGATTCATCTCCAACCACAAAAATCTCTACATTAGGTCATTCTCATATTTTAAGAAAAGGCGCAGAGCAGTACGGATTTAAAGTAAAAATCTTTGATTTCTGGGATTCATGGGATCATGGAGACGTTCAATCTGGAAAATTACTATGGAAACGGATAGATGTTGTAATCGCACCTGGTGGCGTTGGCGGATGGTTTACTCCTTATAAATATCGTCATGAACTTCGACAGTTTGTTAGGAGAGGTGGTGGATTTTACGGAATTTGTGGAGACTCAACTTTTGGATCTCTTGGAGTTAAACATATGAACATGAGATATAACGACCTCATTAATAGATTACTTGATTATTCCGAGCTCTCCCCAATGTTAGGTTTAGCTAATGTATATACGGATGCTTCAGCATTGAAATCCATCATTCGAAATCCAAAATTCTTCTCAACCCTTGACATGATCCAATTCTTATCACGTCTACCTGTCTCACGAGCCCGAATTCATTTTCATCGGACATTAACTCCGATACAAAAACCATACATGGGCTCTTCTGTCCGTATGATGCTAGGAAATGCTCCACTTGTTGCAGGCCCCGCTTCAAATAATTTGTTTATGCCTAAGGTTATAACTATAGCAACGTTTGCTCGTCCTGATGAACCATATGATCGGGACATCAAACACACAAAAGCAATTGTTGCTAGTACGTATGGACGAGGTCGGGTCGTTCTTTCCCCATTACATGCAGAATTTACTATCGGAAATGGAAAGGCACATGATGTGTATGTAAGAAATGTCTTGTGGCTCGCTGGAAAATTATCTCTAGCTAATAGTTAAGTATGCTACGATGAAACCATATTTTTCTTTGACTTCCACCGGATTATTTAAATGAAAATCATTGAATATCTTTTTAGTATGAAAAAAGAAAATAATAATCATATTCATCCTAATCTACGTTTAATTATCGCTGAAGCAGAACTAGAAAAAATTCCTGCTTCCATACAACATCATCCTCAAATTAAATCATATGCAAAGAAAAGAAACAAACCAGGAACACAACTCTTGCTTGATTCAAGTTATCATCATACTGCAATGAAAAAGATTACAGACGGATCAAGGAGGGGGAGACCCGATATTGTCCATAGATGTTTATTACTTGCATTGGATTCTTGGGCTAATTATCAGGGACTTCTTCAATGTTTTATACATACTCGTCATGATTATATAATTGAAGTTCATCCATCCACACGATTACCTCGTCAATACCACAGATTTGTTGGACTCTTCGAACAGCTAATGACCAAAGCCGAAATTCGGTCTAATCAGACTATTCTTCTCACCTATAAAAAGAAAACCTTAGAAAAATTAATTCAGGAACAAGAAGGTGAAGTAGTACTTCTATGGGAACATGGGAAAAACATATCCATTGGAGACTTCATCAAATCAAAAAAAAAGAAGCCTCTCACTATAGTCCTAGGTGGATTTCCTCACGGAGATTTTCATAAAGCAACTACTATCATCGAACAAAAAATCTCTGTGGAAAAGCAATCATATACTGCATCATATTTAACCGCTAAATCAATCATATCATTCGAGCAAATCTATTGTAATCATAAATAGAAATGTAATCTCATTCAAATGGGTACTGTTGAATTCTTCTTTCAAAATCATTTAATGACATAACTACGTTTGGTCCTTTATCAATTCCCTCTCTATCTAAATAAAAAGCGAATAATCCTGCTTGTTTTGCTGAAATATAATCATACTCTTGATGATCCCCTACATGGATTATTTCACTTGGTTTACAATGAAGTTTTTCTGAGATCATTTCATAAAAATAGGGATCCTTTTTTACTGTGTTTGTATCTGTTGTTGCAGAAAAATAATATGAAAAATAGTAATCAAGTTGCGCCGTTTTCATTTCAATAGTTATAAATGGTTTCATTGCTGCTGAACTAACAATAAGTGTGTGGTCTTCTGCTAACCGCTTAATAATGGAAGGGACTTCAGGATATGGTTGAATAAATTGGGAAAATGCATCTAATAGTTGTTGAGGAGTAATGTTAAGATTTAATTTGTGTATCCAATAAGATAAATCATACCATTCTCTATTAGAGCTTCCTATTTTATCATAAGCAGCGATTAATATTTCTTTTGCTTTTCCGACAGGTAAATTATGTACATGAGCATAAATTTTAGGAAGCCCTTCAAGCCATACCTTATCACCAAATCCAGGTTTCATCAAGGTTCCATCCATATCAAAAGAGAGTATTGGTTTTTTGATTATCTCAGTCATAGATGTAAATCGTATATGTAAAAAGGTTTTTTAAAGTTGAAGAACGTAAATTGTACTTGTGATTTTTTAAAATTAAATAAGATTTCTATGAAAATACTCTTATAGTACTGAAATAATGAGGAAGATGTATGGTAGAAGATAAAGTAACGTTGCCGTATCAAATCAAAGCGATTAAACCAAGTGAACAGAAGAAAGGATATGTTGAAGTGGTCATGGAACCTGTTGACCCGTTAGAATATAACCATGCTGATGATTCAAATCAACCCCCCATTCAAGTCACTGGTGTTGGTCCAAATGGATCTCCATTTCCACCAGAGATGCAACAGCAATTATCTCAAATGTTAAAACAGGCAATGCCTCCAATGTTTAAACAAAAACAAAAATATGATCCTCGTCGTTTGGTTCATGTAGAATCAGAAATTGATTTCTTATCACGCAATTGGAAATACGGAGATATTATAAATGTCACTCTTCAAAAGGTAAAAAAAGCTGAAGACGTCACTCAAGACACCGAGACCGAATAAGCATTCGATGCATCTTACTCCTTTTTTATTCAGATAAGAAGTCAACTTTTTCATTTTTTTTTCTTATGTTATTTTGTCAAATAATTTGTTTTGCAGCACATGTTTAAATAGGCATCTTGACAAGCTTTATCATGATGGTAAAGATGAAGAAGGATGTAAAAAAAGTGGATAACTGGTTGTATCTCATTAAGAAACGAGCGCAAAAAGAATCTGTGAAAAAAGGCGATACTAACCAGGAGATGCACTGCACATGAGCTTACTTAAAGATCTTTCTGGATCCTATTGTAAGATAGCTTTGATTCCATCCAATTCTTCAAAAGGCATTGTTCAAAGTGGATTTGTTAAAAACGTAGATACTGAACACAAGATCATCATTTTGGAAAATGAAAACGGTATTGTTTGTCTTCCATTTGATCAAATACGAGCTGTGAAAAGAGTACAACTACGCCAAAATGACTAATTCGATTGACCGCCTCCTTGTGTTCTCCCTTTGAGGGGGATCTTTATTCCCATCTCATCCCCCTCAAAAACCCTCTTTTGCTCTAATAAAATGTTTTTTTAGCCATAATAAGTGCCACTGCAGCACAAATCAATACCGCTCCAGCAATCAATAGGAGATAACCACCTAATCCTAAACCCCAAACAAGTTCAATGGTTCCCGATACCCCTGATTCTTCAACAGTTACCATTTCTGATCCTCCAAGAGGATGTTGAGAAAGTGATGAAAACAATGTAGTTACATCAGTACTCCCTGCAGTATCAGGTACCGCTGATTGAATGATACCGCCTAAGCTAAAAATAACAATAATGAGAAGAATAAACGGAGTGATCAAACCAATCCCCCTCCAAAGAAATAATTTTCCTAATTTTTTACTTTCAGCGATACCAATCGATTTAAAAATAGTAAAAATAAAACCTATTCCTATTAACAAGGCAAAAGGAATGATGAATGAGCCAACAGCAATTGGTCCATTTGCACCTGGATATGTTATTTGTATTCCTTCAATTCCATCGATTTGAAGAAAATCAACCATTCCTTCCGTAGTGTATCCCTCAGATTCTATTGATCCTGAAATTCCATACCATGGTAAAACTAGACCAATGATTGCAATGATGATTCCTACGAAAAACAGGATATTGCCAATGCTATGCTTATTAAATCCGTCAATGTAAAAAAAGGAAAAAAATCGTGGCCCTAGACCTGAGGTTTGTTTTCTGCGATATAACCTATAGCTTAGTAATCCTATTGAAATCAATGTGATAGCTATGAAAATTGT
Source organism: uncultured Thermoplasmatales archaeon (assembly GCA_964581795.1). Taxonomy (GTDB): domain Archaea; phylum Thermoplasmatota; class E2; order DHVEG-1; family DHVEG-1; genus EX4572-165. Next base: position 12,416 of record CAZOPW010000036.1, read on the forward strand.
AATAAAATGATAAAGAACAAATTCCAATGGAAGTAACGCGGTATTAAGTTGGGGGAGTCTTCCACCCCATGTAATCGGATTATTCCACATTTCTCCGTTTTCTCTGTACGCTGGACCTGGGGGACCACTAAATCCAAGAACGGTATCTTCTATTGATTCTACTTCACCCCATCTACCTGCAAATGATAGCCATTCCTGATCCTGTAATTCAACGAGAGTGTATTCTTCAGATGTTAGTACTTCTCCGTTATCTCCAACTGTATCACTTGCTACGCCAAGTTTTCCTGAGAACGATCGAAGATAATTTGCATGACTCCCTCGAGCGACATAAACATGAGGATGGCTTCCTGTTTTATCGGCATTTTCCCATATGGTTCGTTGTCCAGTGTGATGTTGACTATACATTAAATTGACCGGTTTATTTGATTCAAGGATGATTTGAATCATTTCCCAGTCGCCTTCATGTACATTGAGATCACCATTGTTATATGGATAAAAAAACCAATATTGTAGAATTGTTTGAGTGCTTTCGTTAATCTCTCGATAGTAGACTACTTTATCATACTCATCTTTTTCTTGTTGATAATGAGAGATGATACTTTTTGAGTCATGTAACTCTCCATTGATATTATCCAAATAATAGAATGATTGAGTAAGCATTCCTAATTCTTCACTAGTCGCATTCTCATCAATAAGCGTTGAGCTTTCTCCATCGAAACTGTATAAGTGAGCATTATCTAAATGATATTGAGCATCTATTGGAAATGTTTGCTCGTTTGCTTCAAAATAAAGGATGGGAGCATATTTTTTTGCCGTTGTTTGTTGAGCACTGATAGAGGGAAAACAACTGAAAAACAAGATAATCGTAAGGAAGAGAGTGATGCAAAATAGTAAGTTTGGTTTTTTTCTGCTACTAAACATTGGAAAGGGTTGTTTTTTTATCATTTTCGTTCACCTTAAAACTTTGAAAAATATCGGTTATTGTATTTTTATTATTTTTTATATTCTCAGCCCCCTTCCATTTTCATAATTTATATTGAATAATTTAATTATTTCAAAAACTATAAAAATTAATTAATAATATCATTTCTCGGAGCGGTTGGAATGAAAATTTATGAAATCCCTCGATTCAACAGACCAGGTATACGATTACAAAGAATGGGTGCAAACCACCTATCCGATGCAGAACTTCTCGCCATTGTTCTTGGCCGAGGAAACAAAAATGAAAATGCCATCGATATGAGTCATCGTATACTCAAAACATACAATCTTGATAAACTTGCTAACCTCGATTTCACTGAACTAAAAAACCTTGTAGACACTGATGTGAAAGCATTAAAAATCACTGCAATGTTTGAATTGTTTAGACGAACAAATAGGTTACACAAGAAAGGATACAAACAAAAAATCAAAAACGCTCAAGATGTCTATAACCAAGTGTCAGATGAACTCATACCATTAAAACAGGAACATTTTCTAGCATTATACCTTGACACCAAAAATCAGGTCATAAAAAAACAAATGGTATCGAAAGGGACATTGAATGCATCACTTGTTCATCCACGCGAAGTATTTAATCCAGCAGTAAAGGCTAGTGCAAACTCCATTATCCTTGTACATAATCATCCTAGCGGAGATCCTACACCAAGTAAAGAAGATGAAACAGTGACTAAGAATCTCGTCGATGCAGGGGAATTACTTGGCATTTCCATCCTAGATCATGTGGTTATCGGCGATGGAGAATTCATTAGTCTCCGCGAAAAAGGAGTGATGTAACCAACAATAATTTTGGAAAAAATTCTTATAAATCTTATCTTGTAAAGGAAACTAATCATTTTATAGAAAGAGGGAAACATTTATAGCATATCATAAGTTATTTTTATTTGGGGCAAATAAATGAAATATAAACATCATTTTTTTCATCGGATGAAACATGCAAAAGGGATTTGGTTTCACCTTGCTGGTATTCTAGCTTTAATCTGGTTTCTCGTTCGTGTTATCCCAAAACCAACACGATCACAATATCCTTGTCAACAACTTGCGATACCCATTTCAATGGGATATATTGCATTTTGGTCCTCAATGGTGTATGCCTCATTTCATTTATTAAAAAATGCCAAACGGAAAACAACAGCAATGATCCCTGCTGTTTTATCATTCTTTATTCTTGCAGGAAGTATCACGGGTTTTGGTTTTGCTAACATTGTTACAACAGGACCAACTTATGAACCCTGGACACCAATTCCAAATCAACCATTAGGTGAACCTCAAGGACTTTTACCAGGTAGAGTTGTCTGGACATGGAATCCAGACGCAACAGAAAATCAATTAGATGGTTACTGGTGGGAACCACAAAACAATAATCAAGATGTTATCAGCGAAATGATGGATGAGGGAATAAAACAACTCGTAAATACTGAGAGTTTATTTGATGCATGGGATCAATTATTTACGTATGTTAATAACCAGAGAAATCGAGGAAACCATGGTTATAAAGAAGGCGAATTAATAGCAATCAAAGTAAATTTGAATAACTGTTGGAATCCGGTCGATTTTATCGATGATTATAAAAAAGTGGATAATGAACGAGACGCCCATCCAATGGTAGTCAATATATTACTTTCACAACTCGTTAATACTATTGGAGTAAGTCAAGAGGATATTGTTATTTATGATGCCTCTAGGCCAATGCCAGATTGGTTTTATGAACCTGTTGCTTCAGCATTTCCTAATGTGATTTTCGTTGATGCATATGGTGATGCTCCAGGTAGAAACAAAGTAATCCCAAGTGAAAAACAATTTTATTTTTCAGATGGTACCATACGAACATTACCAAAATGTGTTGTTGATGCTTCGTATATCATCAACATGCCGTTACTGAAACAACATCCAATCAATCATGGAGTAACCTTATCTGGAAAGAATATGTTTGGAACATTTATTGAACCAGTGATGGAGATTCATCCGTATCATGAATCCGGTCAGTTCATGGGCAACCCTGCGCCACAAACAGATTTGTTTGCTCATGAGGACCTTGGTCAAAAAACAGTTCTCTTTTTAGGTGATGGCTTATATGCAACCTTACGTGATCATCGAACACTTACTCGTTTTCATATGTATCCATTCAATGATGATTGGACGAATAGTCTGTTTTTTAGTCAAGATCCTGTCGCCATAGATTCAGTTATGTACGATTTCCTTCACACGGAAGGACCTATCCCATTGAAAGGGTCTCAGAATTACTTACATCAAGCAGCTGATCCACCAGAAAACACTTACGATCCAGAGAATGATAATAATTTTGTTTCTATCAGTTTAGGTGTTCATGAGCATTGGAATCCAAACATTCCAATCTTCTCAAGTGATCGTTATACAGGTATTGACTTTGTAAGCATAGGAGAGGAATATGCCTCATCTGCAATTGTCATTGAGAAACCTAGTCAAGGAAGTTTCTATGTGTACGATGACTATACCTCTTTTCGTATATTGTTTAAGGATTTCTACAAATTCCCATTTACTATCGCCCTTGGTCCACTCACCGTGAATGCAACTGTGACCGGTGACTTTGTAAATGATGTTGAATCAGTAGGTTTTCAAATTGATGACCAAACTGTTTTTACAGATGACCAACCACCGTTCACTTGGAAATGGGATTCATTTTCTGCAGGCTTCCATAAGCTTACGGTAAATGCATATGATGATTCCCAACTCTTGTCTTCTACATCACAAAACGTGTTCAAACTCCTGTAAATACTGATAACACTTTTGAAAACATTGGAATGCAAAGGATTAAAATAGTATTTTGAATGATGATGACCGAGATGGCATCCAATTATCATTTATCACATTTAATAGAGGAAACATTGCAAGGGTTATCCCCAATTCAAACAATTATGAAAATGGCTGAACCAGATAATATCAAACAAATGGGTGTAAACCCTGAGACAATGATTTCTTTTGGTGGTGGATGGTGTAATCATTTTGCACCTGAGGCATTACGTTTGAATTATGAGCGATTATCAAAGGATAAACATGATTTTCATAGAACAGGTAGGTATAGTTCGATTATTGGAGATAAAGAATGCCGAAGGCAACTAGCTGAATTGGAAAAATCAGTATATGAAATGAATCATATCTCTGAACGAAATATCGTACTTGGTCAGTCGTCAACACAATTGTTTCATGATGTTTTACGAGTTATCGCTGATCCCGGTGAGGATGTCTGTGTTCTTGATCCAACATATGCTAATTATGCAAATGCAGTTAAAGTTGCATTACCTGGAAGTACGCTACGTTTTGTATCTGCACTTGATTCTTCTAATTGGGATTATTTACCTGACCCTCAACAATCATTAGATGAACTACAAGAATTTGTTGAACAAGGTGCAAAAGCGTTTGTTATGCCTGTTCCAGATAACCCAACAAGCCAAATACCGTCTAATGAATTTCTAAAAGGGGCCTCTGACATTATGTTTGATCATCATGGGTTTCTCATTCTTGATTTTGCATATAAAGCGTTATGGTTTGATTCAATGCCAGAATGTTTCCATTGGTCTCCAGAAGATATGCCTCATGTTATTGGAATTCATTCCCATTCAAAATGGTTGAGCAGTCTTGGGAGACGAATTGGTTGGGTGGAAGCAAGTGATCGTGTTATTAGTGGACTTGAAAAAATAAATGAATCAATATTACTTTCTCCAGATACGTTTCATAGTATTGCAATTGCTATATTTTTAAAAGAGGGGTTGAAAATGAATGCGATCAAACAATATATTGATGATGTCCGAGCATTATATAAGAAAACGGCGGCTGTTTTGACTGCAGCAATTGATACATATCTGGAATGGTCTTATCTGGAACCTAAAGGTGGATTGTATACTGTCTGTCCAACTCCAAGCAACAGTGATCCAGTTGCATTTGTAAAAAAATTATTACAAAAAACAGGAGTGTTGGTTATTCCAGGTGTCGGATTTGGACCAAGTATGAATCATGGGATCAGGCTCTCATATGGACCTTTGGTTTATGATCATGATAAGATCGTTGAAGGAATCAAAAGAATAAGTACGTATCATTTTTAAAAAAAATTATATTCATACGTATCCAGAGAAATCGTAATTAATTTGAGTGCGTTTCGTCGCACAGTGTTTCCCATGAACGAGTCCGTCTTCAATAGCATGTTTTAATATTGTTGGATGAACTTCTCCAGATAGAATAGTGATTGGTTGGTTTTGACAGAAAAAAATGAATGTAGGTGTAGATTGAATACCGTAAAGGTAAGGGATTTGTTGATTTTTTTGAATGTTAAATTTCATAAAAATTACTTTATCTTTGAAATTTTTTGCGTTTTCAGTAAAGATTGGATCCATGATTTGACAATGGGGGCATAGAGGATTGTAAAACATGATCATAAGTGGTTTTTTTTGTCCGTTGAGATGAGTTGAAAACGTAGATGCATCAATCTCTATGATATCTTCAATCATAAGCTAAACCTCCTTCCATATTTATATTGTTACATCTTATATTTATAGATATTGATTAAGTAACTATTTTTACCAGACAAATGTTTCAACTAAAACATTTTTTTCATTATATAATCGAACAGTGTCTTCATCATTATTCCATACTGGTGTATCATGATACCAATACAATGCAGTTGTACCATTAGTGCCTTGTCCTGTATAAATAGTTACAGAAGCGTATGAATGAAGGGTGAATCCAATTGGAAAATCAAACTGATTTCCATGTTCATCTTGAATACTCCATCCAGTTAAATCAACTGATTCATCATTTTCATTCAAAAGGACAATATATTCATCATTAAGATTCTCTTCATCATTTCCCAAGGCATTATAATGAACAGTTTCAATTGTAATCTTTTCCATTGGAAGCGTGCAATTCCATAAACCTTTCGATTGATCCATTGCTTGCTGCTGACTTTCTAGATACATTTGTTTTTTCTCAAATGTTTCAATAGTGAACACACGAGCATACCCTTTGTCAAGTAATTTTTTGTTCACATCCATATCGTCAAGGAAAACATAACAAAGGTATCGATCATACTTATCTTTTCTATCAGTTTGATTATCAAAGTGTATTGTAATTTGAGAATTATTCAATATTGAAGTAATAAAAGATTTTGCTTTGTTTCCGTAAGAGGTGAGACAACCTAAGCTAGTGATTCCTTCGTATTCATTTGCTGCATTGTTCTCAATTGTTGTCTCAGGGCAATCAATACCAAGTAACCGGATCGTTCCTATTGATTCATTTGGAAAGGAAACTTTAATTGTGTCTCCATCAATAATCTTAATGACTCTCACCGAATATGAATCATAAACATTTTTAGATGGAGATAATTCAAAGCATCCAATTATCAGAATGATAAATACAAAAAATAGCATTGATAAAATGAGAGGTATTTTTTTCAAGGAAAGCATATAACTATTATCACATAATCACATATGTATTTTATTGGCGGATAACACTCAATTTAGGGTATGACCAGTAATTTATTTATGAGATATTCATTATCAAATTATATTAGATGATTTTTCATGATTAGTATAAAAACTCTATCCAAAAAATATGGTTCATTTTATGCTTTAAAACAGGTTTCTTGTACATTTCATGATAAAACAGTTACTGCATTAATGGGAGCAAATGGAGCAGGGAAAAGTACACTTTTGAAAATTTGTGCTGGTGTTTTACCATATGATGAAGGAAGTATTATTGTCGGTGGAGAGAGGTTACAAGATAACCCCCGTTCAGTTCGGAAGACAATTGGATATCTTCCTGAAATGCCATATCTATACGATCGATTGACTGGTAGGGAATTTCTCCAATATATCGCATCACTTCGAAAGTTTCAAAACGCGGATGATGAAATCAATTCATTTTCACAATTACTTGGTATTACAAGTGCTTTAGATCAAGAAATAAATGGATATTCAAAAGGAATGAAGCAAAAGATTTCAATGATTGCTGCATTGTTTCATCATCCACAACATTTACTATTAGATGAACCTGTTTGGGGATTGGATCCATTAACTGCGAAAACTTTGGAACAATTCATTTTGAAACAAAAAGGGACCACAGTCATAGCGACTCATTCAGGATCACTTGTTGAAAAAGTCTCAGATTATGTCTACTTTCTCTCTGAAGGAATCATTGTTGCTGCTCAATCATTGACTGATCTTTTATCGGAATATGGAACTGTTGAAGATGCTTATTTTTCTATAACTGGATCGTAATGTCATGTTAGAAACATATTTCCTTATATTGACAGATTCTTGGAAAAATTTTCAAAAGAATTTTTCTCAATCTCCAGTGTTATATATTTTATTTTTTGCAATGATTATGTTTTCTGTGATGATGATAGCGGGACTCAGTCTTATTTTCATTCGGCTGGAAATTAATCTTTCAGTTCATGATCTCTTTTTTATTATCTTTGGGGTATTTGTTTTAAAAGCTGCTTATGATTTTTATCGATTATTCACTACAAAAAAACCTTTGGTTTACGCATTGTCTACACAGAAGAATCAGTCTATAGTTGTTGCTGAAATCGTCTTTGCTATTCTTTGGTCAAATCTAGGATTTTGGGCACTTTTATCAGGTTTTTACACATTGTTATTAATGAATTTTACTCTTCCGTTCAATGGAGCTGAAGCATATATTTTACTCACCATTTCAGTTGGCTTTGCAAGTATGCTTGGATCGGTTATAACCTTGTTTTTATTTAGTAATAAACGATTTTTACTTCCTTTCCTTGGTTTACCCATTCTTTTTCTTTGGTCCTCTTTTTCGTGGATAACACTTGGAATAATCATTCTATTATATTTCTTTATTTTTGTTTTAAGTATACAAATGGTGTTGTCAAGTTATCTTTTTCAACAACAAAAGAATAAATCTCATGAAAAAGAACGCGTTCAATTTAAAGGATCAATTTTTTCTGTGTTTGTAAAAGAGAGTTTATATTTATGGCGTGAACGCTTACTAGTCAGCATTGTTTTTTCTGCATCTTTTCTTGGTATTAGTACAGGTTATCTTTCAGTGTATGGTCAGTCTGTTTTTTTACCCGAGGAAATCCGATTTTTTACGATGTATCTCTCAACAGAAACATATGCATTTGTTGGAACGTATGTATTAGTGGTTTATTCATCAGTCTTTATTACTTTGAATGTTTTTTTAAATGAAGAAAATAAAGTATGGTTATTGAAATTATTACCAGTATCTTCAAATGTCTTTATATGGGGTAAAATAACTGTTTTGTTATTATCTTTTCTTGCGTCTCTTCCATTCCTTGCATTTTTTATTGCTTTTACTAACGGCCAATCCGCATTCACAATAATATTGTTTTATTCATTTTCTTTCATATCCGGTGTTATCGTTACTGCTCCACTGGGAAGCAAATATATCGGGGGTACTTCTGATATCTTATTGCTGTATAGTCTCTCTTTATTAATGCTAGTTATTGTGGGAATTAATTTTCTTGTCATTCAATACGTAATGAATTTGGGCTTTTACACACCAATTTTTATCATATTTGTTATTACAATACTATTATTTTTAATATTTATTTCAAGCTTGGTTAGCAGTTTTTTCTTAAAAAAAGCTAATGTTGCATAAATAATAATCTCTAGTTCTTTAGGGTATCATGCAATTTTTTTATTTCTTTTTTATTTAGATGACGCCACTCACCTGTTCTCAAATCTTGGAGATATATTGGACCTATTCGAATTCGTTTCAACTTTTTTATTCGAATAGTTAAATGCTGTAACATTCTTCGTATATGACGATTTTTTCCCTCAGTTATAACAATAGCATATTCCCACATTTGCTTTGTTTTATCTATTCGATTTAACCGAATGGATTTTACTAATAAAAAATCATGATCAATATTCAAGCCTTGTTTCATGAGTATTATTTGTTCTAATGTAATTTCATCTCTTGTAATGACTATGTATTCTTTTTCTATTTCATAGCGAGGATGAATGAGTCTATTTGCTGTGTCACCATCGTTTGTAATTAGTAATAGTCCTTCACTAAGATAATCAAGACGACCAACTGCAAATAAATGATGTTTTTCAGAGGGCAGAAGATCTAAAAAAATAGGTTTTCTGCTCGGATCTTTTGCAGTAGTTAAATATTGAGGTGGTTTATTGAGCATGATCCATTCAATTGGTTTCGGAGTGATAATTTTATCATCAAAACGAATGATTTGGTCTGATGGATTAATTGTTAATCCCTGGGCGGTAACTTTCTTCCCATCTACAGTTACTCTTCCTTGATCTATGTATGTTTCGCATGTTCTCCTAGATCCCAGACCACATTTTGCTAAGTATTTCTGTAAACGCATTGGTTTCATAACTAACAAATAAGCATAATCCTTTCTGTATACAAATCTTTATAAAATATATTAGTTCACCATTGATATTATTCTAAATTTAAATTGTTAATTGACAAGTTAGCTATTTTTTCTTTTTTCAATTAATTTCTTTTTATAGTAATTACATTTTTCTCTCGATCATATATCGGGAGATGATGAAATATATCTTGATTTAAGCAATAGTTGATGTCGTCTTCTTGGTCTAATCGTTGTAATCTTTTGATTCCCTCACTATTCTTCAAAACTGAATAAATGGTTTGATTTGATTCCTTTTGATTTGAGTGAACTCTGTTACGGATAATATCAGCACAAAAATCATCCTCCAACGCAGGAGTTTTTCCATTCAAACCCATTGGAACAAGTGAAACTGTCGAGGGATTTTTTTCATTAATATAAGATATAACTTTTGATATGTTCGTAAAACTTGCTATAATGCATTCGTCAGCATTATTCGCACATAAGATTCCTTTGGTTCCAGATGATGTGGTAAAGATGATTGTTTTGTTAAGAAGTATTGTTTTTATCATATTCGCCGGTGAGTTGCCATAATCAAATCCATCTAATTTCTTTCCATCCCGTTCACCAACTAGAAGCCATGTTGGATGATTCTTTTTTATCTTTCTTGCTTCTTTGACTGTTTCTACAGGGATGATTGCTCCTGCATTCCGATGAAAACAGGCGATAATGGTGCTACTTGCTCTAAAAACATCAATTATTACTACTAACCCTTCTGCTTTTTGAGCTCCGTTTATACCATGTAAAATTGATATATTCATTTGTCTTTCTAAGAATACAGTAACTCAAAAATAGTTTTCGTTTCTTTCTTAGATAAATCTCATATATTCCATAATCTGGGTTTTTTCATTGAGCTCTTCAACGGTATCGCCATAGGACATAACACCATTCACAGAAACAAAATATCTCCAGTAATGAAGTGTCATCATTGATGGGTTCGATCGATGAATATTCATTGAGTCTAACGTTACGTCAATAAAAACCTCATCTTGATCGATAAGTATGTGAAATTGTGTTGGAATAAACCGGTGATCTTTAAACATATATGACTCAGCAGAAAATGTGATATTATTTGGATCAATAACTATGAATTCATTTTTTTGAGTGTTTAATACACCTAATTTATCACAAAATGTTTGTTGAAGTATACCTGTTTCCTTTATTTCTGCCCAAGCTAAATTAAGTGTTTCACCTGTTATTTTTCCCCAATACCATGACCATCCTCGTGCAGGTGTATTTAAACTAAAATTCCAATTATGATCGTGATACCCTCGCCCTTCAACTTTTATTTCTTTTTCAGGGAGATGAATAGTTCCTTTAACTGTTCCTTTTGGTATCGCTACAGTCCATCCTTCATGAACAGTTTCATATGTCCAACCAGTTGTGTCACTTTTAAAAGTGAGGTTGACTCCAACGTCATCTAAATTATATGATAAATGATAAATCCATTTACCAGATTCTTGATAAGAAGTTTTATTAAACTTCATAACCGGTTTTTCATTAATTACTAAAAGAGGATATTCTTCAGAGACAAAGAAGTTGTGGGGAGGTATCCATGTAGTTTGATTGATAATAAGCTGTTGATTCTGATATATATTCATCGTTGGCCTTAGGAAATTCCAACCTCTGAAGGTAAATACTTTAAAACCAATATGCGCACTGTAATTTTCATTGAACATACAATCAAAATACCACCATTCAACTGTTGGAATGTCAGTTGAACCATGAAAAGCATCATCTTTAGGAGTTATTGATTGTATTACTATCTGATCACTAGATTCTATGTTAAATAGATTTTTTAAAGTAAAAGTATGATTGAAAAAAGTAGCGGAATATGACGGCATGAGAAGGCAAAACAAAAGGATAAAAATCATACCCTTTTTTAATAACCATCGTTTTGTTTTCATGGATGTCAACAATATAATTATTAAAAATGCCATATAAATTATTTATGGAAATAAAAATAAAAAATCACTTAAAACTTCATGGGGGAGGCAGGCGGAGGAGTACCATTGTCGGCTAAAAAAAAATTTTAGTACTCACCGTGCATTCCCATCTCTCCGCCTAAACCTAAATAGATTTTCACATATAAAAGACTTTTTTTATTTTTTAATTTTAAATCAT
>CAZOPW010000037.1:0-23903 GCA_964581795.1 uncultured Thermoplasmatales archaeon
TTTTTTTTTTTTAATCATTTTACTATTCTCCTATATTTTTTTTATTTTTATTGATGAATAGGTGTGATTAATGGATTGTATCATTTACTGGTAAATTCGTGCTCACATCCCAATATGATTATCAACATAATTAGTTTATCTATTCGACAATGTATTTCTGGATAAACTGATTGCTCGAAAGGATCAGAACCAAAACATCTTCACCAAAATTATGGACAACTTAGAGCTTGCCACTGCTGTGAGAACTATCAAGTGAAATGAGTATACAAAAGGCAAAGAGATGGAAAAAAAGAAGTGAATAGTTAAGTTTATTAATCCTTTTTCTATTTATTAAAGTCAGGAAAGAACATTTTCTCACCTATATCAAGTTATGATGGGGGGCAGATATAACTGGGGGAGTGTTGAAAGTGTTTTTCCATTACATTCAATGAATCAATCTATTTATGGGAGCTGGAAGAAAGCAACATTTCGTTGCCTTCGATTAGATTACCTACTCTCAATTCAAATAGTAGACTCACTACGTTCTTTGGAAGCCCATTGGGCAGTGAGGGGAGGTGAACAAATGGAATGAGCGTTAAACTTTCAATAATTGCCGTAATTGGTGGATTTCTAGCATTTTTCATTGCATGTACAGGCCTATCGTTTTCTATAGAAACAACTACTGATATTCTCTCATCGAATAATTTAACAGATGATATTGTAGAACCTTTAAAACCTACCTTAGAATCGTGGTCTGCAAAATTTCAAGTCGCAGCATGGACAGGACTTATTGCTTTTATAACAATACTAATTCCAATCGGTTCAATAAAACTCCCTATTACCTTGCTTGAAATCTTTGGAGGAATAATTGTATGGTTGTTAGTTTAGAACATACTTGAGAGCCATACGATTACTCCACCATTCTAAATTAGATTTGAAATATAGATTAATTCAATTATATTTCAAATTTCTTATTTCTTTTTAGACATTTGTCGAATTTCAACTTGAATGAATCCCAAGATTTTCATTTTAGAGACATCATGTCTAACTAAGCATGACTATTGATAACTTTTCCTAATAATTCCAAATATCAATAATACAGTGATGAAAGCAATAATAAGAATTAAACTTGAGAATCCAGGTGTACCTTCGATTTTCTTCAAACCTATACTTGCTAAACCACCATCAATAGTATATCTATAGTCCCATTCTCCATCATCATCGACATCCAATAGATATGATGAATTACCCTTTTTTCCAAGATTTGTTATCTCGTTTGTTTCATTACAATACAGTGTATCATATTCGCCATCTTGATCTTCATCGATTAAATAACCAATATCTTGACAGTACATAACATCAATAAGCATTTCTTTCTCCCAAACTGATGATGTGGCATTTTCAGAATCAATCGCATACACTGATATCAGATAAACACCCGGTTCATCCCAGCTATGACTAAGACTAATGGACTTATTTTGCTCAACCATATCTGATTTGGTAGAATTGGATCCATCACCCCAATCGATAACAAAATACATCGAATCATTATCTGCATCATTAGCAGAAAATGAATATTCATAAGGGATATTAACAGATCCATTAGTAAGTCCTGAAAAAATAATCATTTCTGGTGGTCGGTTTGGCTGAACGATTTGAATACTCACTTGACAGCTGTCCGAATTATTGGATTCATCTCTGACGGTTAACGAAACCGAGTACAAATCAGTTTTTTGATATTTATGAGATACTTTAGATCCACTTGAAATTGTTCCATCTCCAAAATCCCATTCCCATGATGTAATATTTCCTTCTTCATCATAACTATTTGAGCCATCGAAAACAATTGTTTCACCGATAAACCCCGTCTTTGAGTCAATGGAAATATTTGCAACAGGGGCATTGTCTACAGGTCCTGATGGACCCGGTGGAACAAATAATCCACCTCCACCTCCAGATGGTTGAGTGTTTACGGTACTACTTGTTGGTTTTCCATTCACTGAATTTGACAAATCTCCTCTATTTCCACAAGAATCTACAGCAGCAATTTGATAGGAATAGGATGTTCCATCTTGCAAACCGGTATCTCTGAAACTTGTTGAAGATAAGGTTTGAATCAATTTACTATCTCTGTATATCTCATAATGATCAATAATGATATTATCCACTGCTTCACTCCAGGAAATATCAAGTTTTCCGTCTTTTGCATCAGTAACCGTTAGACCAGATACTTGAGTTGGTGGAATATCATCTGCAACAATCGAGATATTCGTAAGATGCCACGCATCAACCCAGACATATCCATCATATCCTTGACCATTATATGTCGTATTCACACCTGTATCATTGAATAATTGCCATTGGGATTCTGATTCATTCCAAAAACATAACCCTATAAGTTGGGATTCAATCAAACCTATAGAATCTAAATCAGATTGTGAATAATATATCTGAATATAAATTGGCCACTGTATCAAATGGGGATCATTTACTATTATTGAATACAATTTGTTAAGCAATGAAAATGTTGAGGGTGATAGGAGAGGGTTTTCGGAATAATGGTTGATAGTCATATTGGTTTCATTTGTCGAATTGACCCATATTTGAATATGTTCAGAAGAAAGATTAATGCATGTTGTCTCATTTCCAAGAATATACTCCTCGTAAGTATTTTGGGAAATTATTTTTTTTGTAATTGATTGTGTATGGCTCTGATTATCCCTAATTGTTAAGGTGACGTTATTGTATGTTATAAATCTGTTATAGGTGTGTACTGGATTTTGTTCGTAACTGATGTTTCCGTCATCGAAATCCCACGTCCAATTGACAATTGAACTTTCATCGAATTCAGATGTATCGTAGAAATACACATTATTTCCAATTGTAGGATATTTTGGTGTCCAGCTAAAATTGGCAATCGGCCCTTCATTGACTGTTATTTGCTTTTGAATGGTATCTATGCTATTATCATCATCCTTGATGGTTAGAGTTACAATGTAGGTTCCACTTGATGTATATGTGTAATCTGGATTTTGTTGTAAACTTGAATTACCATCACCAAAATCCCAATGGATATATGATATAAATCCATCTAGATCAGTGGATTCATCAGTAAATGATATACATTGATTTGGCCTTGGGTTTATTGGATTATACGAAAATTGTGCTATTGGTTCTTGATTGTTGATTGAAACTGTTTTTTCCAGACTAGCAGATTCTCCATCATCATCTAAGATAATTAATTCAATAGAATAGCCGCCATCATCACTGAATTCATGGATCACATCATTCCCATACAATATTGTTGACTCATCTATGATCCAAGTCGAATTAACGATTATTCCATCAATATCACTTGATGTGCTATTCAAATAAATCTTTTGATTAGTCATTGGATTGTTAGGTTCTATATCAAAATCAGCTATTGGAGGATCATTGATATCATAAACAGTAATAGTTACAATGGCAGTATCCGATGCTCCACTCTCATCGTGGATTTGATAGGTATATAAATCTACACCATTCCAATTGGGTTCAGGGTTATACTTGATTTTGCCCGTAGAATGATTGACTAGGGTATTGCCATGACTTGCTGGGGATATTACTTGTAAAGTAGATAGATCAAGAAAATCATCAGAATCGTTATCATTACTGATAACATTGGTCCATGTTGAACCATCTTCATCACAACTGTCACTATCGTCATTAGCAATTGGCGGATCATTCACCTCACCAACATCAACAGTTACTGTAGCGGTATCAACAGCCCCATCATCATCACTAATCTGATAAACAAAAGCATCTAAACCTGAAAAATCAGAGTAAGGAGAATATTGAATAAACCCTGTAGTAGAATTCGTAGTTGTATTACCCTGAGTCGGACCACTTATAACATTGATCGTATCAGCCTTCAGATAACCATCAATATCATAATCATTTGAAAGGACATCTATCCAGATGGATGTATCTTCTTCAGTTGTATACTCATCATCTTCTGCAACTGGCGGTCGATTCTGGATATTAATAGTTGTTGATGATGAATTGATTCCTTCTTCATTATCAGTAGTTTCCAATTGAACTATATAAGCACCGTCATTACTGTAAGAGTGTGTCACCTGTTCCCCATAAAGAAGAGAACCGTCTCCCATATTCCAAGACCAATTAACAATGGTTCCGTCTGAATCAAACGAGGTGCTATTAAAAAAGATTGTATCAAATGTGTCAGGAGCATTTGGTTCATAGGTAAAAGAGGTTTCTGGAAGAGAGTTTAACATCCATCCTTTATCTGTTTCAAAAGGATAGAGATCGATATTTGATCCCCCAGAAATGCAGTATGGATAGGATCCATCACTTGGATTCCCAACACATGAATGGCCCGACCAATAATTCCCTCCCTGATTTGATCCATTATAATATTGGTTAACGCATTCATCGAAAGCAAGACTGTCATCATTTATTACACTATTATGAAATAAAATATTAGAATCCGACTCTTCCATCAAAATTAGTCCGATATCTTCTCCATTGATCCCATTACTGCCATACATTCCAGCCCCCTTTGTTCCTGCATCTCCTTCTTCACCAGAATGTAAAGTGTTATTTTCGAAATGGTTTGATGAGGAATATTCAGCATATAAACCATAGCTACTTCCTCCATCGCCCCCACTAGAATACATGCCTGCACCACCATCACCTCCGTTTCCTGCATCACCAGAACAAATTGAGTTATTATGAAATGAATTCAAATCTGAATATAGGAAATAAATTCCATAGGTATTTCCTCCATCTCCTCCGTTCACATATGTTCCAGTCCCTCCATTTCCCCCATTTCCTGCATTATCTGAGATTATACTATTATTCAAAAATTTATTTTGAAATGAATTCTCAATATACAATCCATAACTGTTACCACCAGATTTTCCGTTGGCTTGTACATCTGTACCGCCATCAGCCCCCTGAGCCCCAATACCAGAGGTTAAGTTATTGTTTTTAAAAATATTCGAATTAGATGATGCAAGATATGTACCATAAGCATTTTGACTGATCCCCGTAGCTATTGAATTGTTGTACCAGTTGTTATCATGAGATTGATATGAATAGAGACCATATGAAATGTCAAGAGAACCAGAGATTATGTTTTTTAAGGAACTACTCGAAAAGGAATTATTATTTGACTCCTCTATATACATTCCCAAACCTAAGCCATTCAAACCAGCGGTTCCACCTAAACCTGCAAGTCCTTTATCTCCTCCGCTAATATTCTGTAAGGTAATTGAATTAAATGTAGAATGGTTTGTTTGAAATCCTAATAATCCATATGAGTAACCACCAATACTTCCATCGGCTCCAACGCCCCCATTTCCGCCTTTTCCACCACGTATATTACTTATATTCAGCGAGATAAATTCTATGTTTTCCGTTGACCAAGTTACGAATCCATATGAATCTCCACCAATTCCACCGTTTGCGGAATCTCCACCAATTCCACCATTTCCGGCAGTCAGATTCTTTATTGAAATTGATGATAAGTTAATTGTTTCAACATTGTTCAATTCAAAAGAACTTATTGATCCGCCATTTCCTCCCGTTCCCATAATATTTCCATCCCCGCCATCTCCCGCAGTTATATTGTTGATATAAATATTTTCGAGACATAGTCCATAGCAATCTTCAATTAAGATACAATTAACAGATCCACCTAATCCCCCATCAGATAATAGATCACTTCCGTCAGAGCCGTCCTCTGCACTAATTTCCTGAAATGTGATATTTGAAATGTGAGAATTATCAGATTCTAGGAAAAGTCCTATTTTATGAATACTGTCATGCTCAAAGCCATTAATGATGGTAATATTTGAGATCGTGATATTATCTGTTTGAATTGAAATTCCGCCAGAAAGGATCGTTCCAATTTGTGATTCACCACATATAATGATATTTTCCTTACTAGAAACCTGAATTTCTTCCTCGTAGGTTCCATTATATATAAAAACTGTATCACCGGGGAGGGCATCGTTAATTCCTTCCTGTATCGTGTCCCATTGGTGAGATGCAGGATTATCAGTGAATGAGGAATTGACTTCTATTTCCTTACTTTGATATGGTATGACAATTGAAGAAGACAAATTATCAGTTTCACCGCTCTCATCTTTCACGATGAGCTGAACAGTATATTCTCCATCAAGAGTATAATCATGGAGTGGATTTTGTTCATAACTGGTATTTCCATCATCAAAATCCCATGACCAGTTCACTATTTGATGTTCTGAATCAAATGATTTGTCAATGAATTTTATGGTTGTTCTATCATCCCAATCACTGGGTAGATAAATAAATGATGCAGTTGGAGGATTTTGATGAACTGATTTATTTACATTTATTTTGCCATATCCATAAAGTTCATCCTTTCCAGGGTCGCCAAGGTCTACAGTGTTTTGTTTTATCTTTTCTACTAATTGATCGTTTGTTATATTATAAAATTCTGACTTTATTAAAGCTGCTAGACCTGAAACGTGTGGACATGCCATTGATGTTCCAGAAAGTTGAACATATTGATTATCTGGATATGTAGAATAAATGTTTAAGCCTGGAGCTACTACGTCCAAATCAGATCCATAGTTACTAAAATCACAGAGAGAATCTGATTGGTCTATAGCACCTACTGATATAACATTGCTGAATCTTGCAGGATACATTATTGTATCGATGCCATCATTTCCAGCGGCTGCAACCAATGTAACTCCATTGTTCATTGCATAATCACATGCATTTTTTAATGCTGTGGAATAGGGGTAACAGCCAAAACTCATACTGATTACATCAACTCCAAAGTCGACTGAGTGTTCTATTGCGGATATTGCATCGCTGATGTACCCGTTTCCTCCGGAGTCTAATACTTTTTCTGCGATAAAACTGACATTTGATACACCTGCTATTCCAATTGCATTGTTTATTGTGGCAGCTGCGATACCTGCACAGTGTGTGCCGTGTCCATTATCATCTATTGGATTACTCTCCAAATTTACCCAATCATAACCGCCAGTTAGATAGTGATTTAAATCTGGATGGTTATAATCCACTCCCGTGTCAATTATAGATATAATTACTGAATCATTTCCTTTTTGAATATTCCACCCATCTTCACAATTGATAGATGATGGTGCCCACTGTAATGACCAATCAGGATCGTTTGGGATAAATGTGGTACTTATTTTGTAATCAGGTTCTATGAAGACAAAGTTTTTTTCTTTTCTAAACAATTGAACAAGATCGGTTATTTTTTTTCAGAAGTTAAAGTCATATATTTTTTTTGGTTAATTCTTGTAGTATTTTCAATGGTCAGTGAGGTGCTACCTAATATTGTTGGTATATTCATAGTTTCTTTGAAACATAAAATATATCGATTTTGTTGTTTGGAATCAATGATGTTTAAAGAATCATCTGCTGTTGTTAAGAAAAATATATTTGTTAAATAAAGTGAAATAAGTAATATTGAAAATATTTTTTTGTACATGAATCTTTTTGCCTCCCGAATATGAAGCAAATGTAACGGATATATCCAATATAAATTTTACTAAGAAAATTTTATAAATTATTGATAGTAAATTATTAATATTATCAAATATATTGCGAATTGTTGGCAGAGCATTAGACTCAGTAGACTGCTGTTCACTAGTCGGTGTGATTATGTCTGTCAACAAACAAATAGACCACATGGGGAAACCATTCTTTTCCGCTGATTTTTTCATTTTTTCTTATATGTTCTATTCGATTTTTTTTGCAAAAATTTTGAAAACATTTGATATAATTTTGATATTTTGGGGTGATGCTAATCGGCTATTCAAAAATTGATCAAATCATCCTAAATGCTAGTAAAAAATATTCCTTTGATAGAAACGCCAGAAATCATATAAAATTACTAATTGAGGAAATTATCAAGGAGATTGTATCAGATTGTGAAACCGTCGCTGCTAGCAGAGAATATAACAAAAAACATATTGGCATAGGAATAACAAGACAAGTCATAAATACCCAGCAATCTATTCAGAATACAGGTGATAAACAAAAAAAACATGTAGGTGAAAACGAACATGATGTCCTTGAGCCAGAGGTGGCCTGATGGCCCCTAGTAGATACAATGAGTTCAAGGAATATCTCAAAGAAAAAACAGAAGCAGATAAAAAAGAAAGATATAAAAAACTGGCGACCGAACCACTGGGAGGCATAATCAATTCCTTTTTATCGTATCGAATGGAAACAAAAGCTCGAAGTACAGTTTGTAATGATCGAAAAAGAATCCGTCAAATCCTAAGAGATTTAACGCCTGAAGGGAGTAACTTTGAAAACATAACCTTTAAACAATTTTTAAAATCAAATGGGGGAACAAAAGGTTTGCAGAAAAAACTATCATCACTTCAAACATTTTACATGAAGAAATTTGTTGAAGGAGGCAAACTCTCAAAGAATTATGTTTCAACGTTATTTAGTATCTGTAATCCTTTTTTCAGCAAATACTTAGGTTTGGATGTAAAGGTGAAATACATTGGCAAAGAGAAACGATACTACACAAGGATCAAACTATCACAGATTAACAAAACGATTCATCACATAAACGAAAAATATAGACTGCTGCTAGAAATAGAAAATGACGAGAAGAATAAACAAAACATCCGCATTAAATGGGCATTGGAACGATTTCTCATTCAAACTATGAAATATACTTGGGCTAGATCCATTGAGATACAGAATTTAAATATGGAGGATATGAACAAAATGGAAAAAACAAAGATACTTCACTTGAAAAGTGAAAAAAGAAAAAAGAACCCAAAAGAGTTTCAGCATCAGCCAGTTTTGGACCAATACATAGAGGAATGGCAACTTTACAAAAAATACCGTTGCACAAACGATGTTAGCGACAAATCTCCAGCTATCGTAAGTCTTAGAGGAAATCGGATTGACCGAAGTACTATTAGAAGATATCTAAGAAAAAATAGGAATGAATTAGGGTATGGAGACTGGTTTACCATACATAACATACGAAGAAGTATGAACACACTTGCAACACATGTCTTTAACAACAAAAAAGTAGCCCAGATTCACTTAGGAGACATCAGTGAAAAAATCGGAGAAGAACATTATAACATCCCTGATTTTGAAGATCGGAGAAAAGAACTTGAAAGACTTTACAGAACTGAGGATATTGCCGGAGAACAATTAACACCAATGGAACTGAGAACAGCTGACAAATATGGAGATATGGCATATGTCTAACTATATAACCTTTATTGACACTCTATGTATGAATACGAATCCCAATGCGGGCGTTAATTTTTTTTATGATTATTTATATTGGTATATCTTCTAAGCAGGGTGTTTTAATATCTTGATACAAAATGAGGAATGCTGTGAGGCTAATTGTTCCGATGATGAATGCATACACGCTGATAAACCAAAGGATGATTGTGATACCGTAAAAGACCGCTCGTATCCCAAAAGTGAATCGGTTCATTGCTCGTAAGAATACATCTTTTCGCAATGCTACAGGATCTATGTGATCTTGCGTAATTTCATCATTATTTGAATTGATATTATGCACACAAATGTTTGAGAATGAATCATTTGGGATTCCAACAAGAATAGTGAATCGAACCATTTGCCGAAGGGATAAGAGAAACATAATCACTGAAAATATGAGTACACCGACAAAAAGAAGTAGTTTTAATTGAGCAATGATTTCAGTTGACGTTGCCGAAAAATACAAGAGTTCATCTAGCCCATTTGAAGGTATTCGGATGAGCAAACCTAGAAGAACAAGCATTGATGATGAAAGAAATGTAACGGTCATGATAAGGTTTCTCATTGTTTGGACAGCAATAATTGTATCCTCTTTATTGATGACACGTGTTACCCATAACCCATAAAAAATATTGAGAAAACCTCTTTTTGCTGTACCTGGTTTTTTAATTCCATACAGGAGTTTAATACTATATATCAAAACGCACAATAGAAAAATGATAAACGCGACTACATTAATGATCTCTGCGGAATTCATCGGTTTTTTTAGCAATACTTTATACTTAAACATTTTGATTATTAACAACATTATATTCAATTATTGGAAAATTGAATTTTTTTCTTTCATTTTGCTTTTATTGTTATAACAAAATTTTAATTATTTGGTTTAACCATTCAAGATTATGGTTATTTAATCTAGTTTTGAGTCAAATAGTACCATCTATCTTTTATTTTTGAAAAAATTTAAATACGGGGATGTATTTAACAAGTATTGAAAAGGAGAAGCAAGGAGGGAAGGACAACGTTTTTTTGTTGTAAGTTTGTCCCCTATATTACAAACCTTTCCTCCTTACACCTTATTTTTTTTAGCTTGAAATGATTTTTTTGCTTTTTTTGATTTTTGGGTTGACAAATCCATCTTTTTTAATGACAATCATCTGTTCGAGGAGCTGGGAATCGATGACATTTCCGTTTAAATTGGTGTTCAACGTTTCGTGGTATTGTTTTGCTTTTCGAAGGTTTTCTGCATAAAAGACAAGCATTGTGTCAAAAATGCCATGAAGCCAGATGATGTCTTCGATTGAAATTTTATGTTTTTGTGCTAGCTTCTCAAGTTTCCCTTTGATGATGTCATCTTCGAGATCGTTATCAACAGGGAGATGTTTGAGTTTGAGTAAAAGGACATACCCATTTCGGTTCATTTTTTCATCGTTTACTCGAGCATGATATCCCCAAATGGTATTGTTTTTTTCCAAGCGTTTAATGATACGCCATGCTTTTTGCCGGGAAAATCCACATTTTTTTGCGATTCCGCCAATACTTGCGTTTGCGTTTTCTTCTAGTGCTTTTATTACTTTTTGTTCATCTTTATGAATTTTTTCACGACTACTTTTTGCCATAGTGTTAGTGACCTCCTAGTATCTTGAAACATTGGTACGATATTTTTTCCTTCTATCTTAGTTATTCGGAAATTCTTGTATTGATTCCTTTTACTAAAGGTAACTATATTATCATATTTATAGATGTTATTACAAAAGGTAAATTTAAGGTTTAAAATTGGTAAAATTAATCGTTTATGAAAAAAATTAAAAACTATTCATGATTCCAAACGGTAAGAACGAGTATGAAACAGACTCCATTCATTGCATTATTTGTTTCCATTATCGGAGTATCATTTGCAGCAGTCATCATTAAAACATGTACAGCACAACCACTTATTATTTCTTTTTATCGATTATTATTCACCACCTTACTTTTACTTCCAATCATCTTATTTAGTTCAAAAATAAGAAAACAGATAACACTGATTAATGCAAAAGAATATCTCATTATGACTCTCATTGGAATAATACTTGCTTTACATTTCTCTTTTTGGATTACATCACTTCGATATACTTCAGTTGCAAGTTCAGTGATTCTAGTTACTGCCCATCCTGTATTAGTTGCACCTTTATCATATCTTTTATTAAAAGAAAAACTATCAAAAATTAATATTTTAGGAATTATCATATCATTAAGTGGAGTATTTGTATTAGTATATGGAAATTATAGCGGTACATTTACACAAACATCTCTCTTCGGAAACATTCTTGCATTGCTCGGTGGCATAGCAGCAGGATTCTATATTTTAGGTGGTCGATTTATGCGTCGCACTGTTTCAGTAGTAATTTATGCTGTCATTGTGTATGCAATCGCTACTATAGTCCTTCTTAGTTTTATTACAATAACACAAATAGGTTTATTCGAAGTATCTCAAATAGATTTTATGCTCATTTTTCTAATGGCAATTATCTCAGGGGTGGGAGGGCACACCTTATATAATTGGTCTTTAGCTCATGTGAGAGCTTCGTTAGCATCTGTTGCACTTCTCGGTGAACCAATTGTCGCAGCAGTGTTAGCATTTTTAATACCCTGGATTCAAGAGATACCAACTGGGTGGACCTTAGTCGGTGGCGGTATTGTTCTTACAGGAGTATATTTAACTGCAAGAGAAAAATAAAACATTATATTGATTTTACATACTCTTTTGGAAATTGGTCAAGAAGTTTTTGGCACCACTCAAGTTTTTTTCTTTTTCTCGACTGATTTTGTTGAGTTTGAAATGAATAAAAACCTGGCTTAGCAGTGCAATCAAATCCAACAAGAATAATATTTTGGGCTTTGAAATGATCTGCGATAAAAACTGCTCGATCTCCATCGGTAAACCCGCCAAAATTCTTCACATTTCGATAAGATAAAGGATTGGTTTGAATCGTACCAAAATAAGGTCCTTGAATGTTAGGAAGCGTTTTTTGAACAATAGATATATTATCTCCATGAGCATGAATAATAAGGATGGATTGACGTTCATTAGCCCGGAGTTGATCAGCAATTACACCATCTAAATCAGTAACGATAATATCAGGAATAATATTATATTTGATAAGAGCTGTTGTTGCTCCATCCGCAGCAATATTTATGGTATTATCAAACACTTCTTTATGATCAAAGATATCTTCTACTAATGTTGGAGCAGCACCAAATACGCAAACATTTTTTCCTTGAATTAAAGCCAGTAAAGTATCATCACTAATATAATGAGTTGAATACGAGTTAATTAATTGATCAAATATTTGTGAAGCGGTTTCATCCTTTTCTTTATCAAGATGTAAGTCCAAGATGATTTGATCGTAAAACGATTTCCACTCAGAATATTTCATAGGAATCAAAAATGAATAAGTAGATTTTTAATTTGTTTGTTTTTCAACTTCTAATTCATTCTTTTTAGCTTGAGCCATTTCCTTGATGTAATGATAGGTTACAGCTCCAACAATAGTAATCATTATTCCAGTTAGCGTGTTTCCGATAAAAAATGGTGTGAAAAATGGTTCGATGTAAAATGTATCCGGCCAATTCAATAATGCTTTATGCAACGATTCAAAAATAGCTGATGAAATAAATCCAAAAGCAAATAATGAAAATGGATAAATCCAGTAATGCCAAGGTGCCTTCTTATCTTTAACATAAGAATCTACAACATGACCAAAAATTACAAGCAAACCAGCTATAACAATCCCCCAGATCATATTGGCAATAAATGAAAGAATAGGAATCCATTCCACATCTGAAGCAAAATTTGCGTTATTATATGCTAAAAACATGGTCGCAATTAAGATAACTGCAGCAATAAATGAAGTATACATCGTTAGTTTACCTGTTAAAAATCCTGATTTTAGCTCACCAACAAACGAAAATAGATTCTTTTCCAAACGGAAAACACGAACTAATAAATAAGCTCCAAGAGTAAGAAGTATCGCTCCCATCCCACTTGATCCCATTTCAAGTAAAACAAAAATAGACCAAACAATGAGAACTAATGCGATTGGTAACAAAAATTGTTTTTGTACCTTTTCATCATCGAGGATTTTAATAAGTCTGTAATACGTGTCTTCTAATTGACGGCTTTGCTTTACTGACACCCGTTGAATCGATGAGATTTTTGCTCTTGATTGTATGATTGGAAGAATATAATCATCTTCAGCACCATCTGTTACAAGAATAACATCGTCCACATTAATTTGAGAAAGAACTTCTTCAAATTGAGTGGCAATAAGGGTATCGGATTTAATGCCAACATTCATATGACCACAGATTGTGGCGATTTCGACATCTGATTTATTTTCCTTAAGTTTAGAATATAGAGAAATTGCGTAATAAATCGCATTTAAATCAGAATCTTCTGGATCAACCTGACCAAACGCTTGGGCAGCCTTTAAATTATTATGATAGCCGATAATCGGACTAGAAATGTGTGCTTTTCTCCCAAAATCGTCATCACGATCAACGTTTAGAACAAGTGTAGTCATACTTCGTTACCAACTATATAATGCAAACATATTTAAACTATGTCATTTATAATTAGTATATAACGACTCAAAACTTTTTGTTAGGTTTTTATTATATATTTCAGGAAAATGAAAACTAGCAAATGAAGAAATGCGCAAACTATTTATAAAGGCAGAAGGATTGCAACCTGCAATTTTTGCTAATTTTGAGGAGATAATCATGGCATCAGATGATGTTAAAAAAACTGGGACAACGACGTTAGGAATGGTGTGCAAAGACGGCGTAGTTATTGCTACTGAACAACGTGCTACCATGGGAACGTTAATTGCACATAAAACAACAAAGAAACTGTATAAAATTGACAATCATCTCGCATTAGCCACTGCGGGTCTTGTAGGAGATTTACAATCACTTGCTCGGTATTTGAGTGCTGAAGCAAATCTTTATCGATTAAAAAGGGATGCTCCAATGCCAGTGAAAAGTGCATCCACGTTAATGGCTAATATTATGAATCAACGAAAATTCATGCCGTACTATGTTCAATTGGTCTTAGGTGGCTTTGATAACGAAGGAGGGCATGTATACGCGTTAGATGCTGCAGGAGGATCAATTCCTGATAAGTACACGTCAGCAGGATCTGGATCCCCTTATGTATTTGGAGTTCTTGAAGATCATTATAAAGACAACATGAGTAAGGAAGAAGCAGTTAGCTTAGCTATACGAGCAATTTCAGCTGCGATTAGTAGGGACTCTGCTTCTGGTGGAATGATTAGCGTTGCCTACATTTCCAAAAATGGTTTTGAAGAAATCCCCGAATCAGAAGTAAAACAAAAAATGGAATCATTTAAAAAATAAAAATAATATTGTCTTAAGAAGATATCCTCACTATTATTCTTTATATTTCAAAAATAACATGATCACTCTATCATGTATTTCTTACAATTAATTTAAAGATGGTTTATTATGACCGCCGAAGATGTTTTACGAGAAATAAAAGGAAAAGTACGAGCGACAGTTCCGCCAAGTATAGATGTTTCAGATGTCGAATTTGAAGGAGCACTAGTGGTATTATACACAAAGGATCCAGATAAATTTGCTGAAAAAGATGATTTAGTTAAACATCTAGCAAAAATGCTTCAAAAGCGAATTGTAGTTCGCCCAGATCCTTCAGTCATTACAGATGAAGAAACCGCTGAGAAAAAAATTCGAAAGATTATTCCAGAGGATGCTGAGGTATCAAACATTTATTTTCAACCGGATGTCGGTGAAGTTACTATTGAAGTGATGAAGCCGGGAGTTGCGATAGGTAAGCAAGGTCGCTATCTCAATGAGATTAGACGGAAGATTAATTGGTCTCCTCGAATCATTCGAACACCACCATTGCAATCGAAAACTGTTCAGGAAATTCGTGGATTTATGCGGATGATGAGCGATGAACGAAAAGAGATTCTTCGAAAGGTTGGTAGACGATTACATCGAGGGGTATCTGAGGGTGAACATTTTGTTCGAGTGACAGGTTTAGGCGGCTTTCGGCAAGTTGGGCGATCATGTAGTCTTCTCCACACCCAAGACAGTAAAGTGTTAATTGATGTGGGAGTTGATGTTTCTTCAGATGATAATGGTACTCCTTATTTGCATTTACCTGAAGTTCTTCCTTTTGAAACCATTGATGCGGTAGTAATCACACATGCTCATCTTGATCATTCTGGACTTGTACCATTACTATATCGATATAATTTTGATGGGCCGATTTATTGTACGCCACCAACTCGAGATATGATGACCCTTTTACAAATGGATTATTTGAAAGTTGCTGCTGCTGATGCAAAAAAAATTCCGTATGGTTCAGAGGATGTAAAGGAAGTAATTAAACATACGATTCCAGTTAATTATGGTGATACTACTGATATCACACCGGATATTCGATTAACGTTTCATAATGCAGGACACATTTTAGGTTCTTCAATTGCTCATTTTCATATTGGTGATGGGTTGTATAATATTGCGTTTAGTGGAGATATTAAATATGAGAGAACGTGGCTTTTTAATCCTGCTGTGAATCATTTTCCACGATTAGAAGCGATGTTTATGGAATCAACGTATGGTGGACGTGATGATTTTCAACCAAGTCGGAAAGATGCGACAAATCATTTACGAGAAATCACAAAACGTTGTTTAAAGAACAATGGAAAAATATTAGTTCCTGTTTTTGCAGTTGGAAGAAGTCAAGAAGTAATGATAGTTCTTGAGAAGTTGATGCGGAAAAAGGAAATCAAGGAAGTTCCAGTTTATTTAGATGGCATGATTTGGGAGGCGACAGCGATTCATACAGCATATCCTGAATATTTGAATAATAAACTGCGTTCTCAGACGTTTCAAAAGGGAAAGAATCCATTGCTTTCTGATATCTTCAAACGAGTTGAAGGTCATGAGATGAGGCAACGTATCATTCGAGAACCAGATCCCTGTATCGTTCTTGCAACAAGTGGTATGATGGTCGGTGGTCCAGTGATGGAGTATTTCAAATCTTGGGCTGATGACGATAAGAATACGATTGTATTTGTTGGATATCAAGCTGAGGGTAGTTTTGGTCGTCGAGTACAACGTGGATGGCGGGATATCGCATTAAACGTCGCTGGAAATTCCACTCAGTTAAAAGTAAATATGGATGTTGAAACGGTAGATGGATTTTCAGGACATAGTGATAGAAGGCAATTATTAAATTTTGTAGGAAATATGTCTCCTCGTCCAGAACGATTGATTTTTGGTCATGGAGAGGAATCGAAATGTTTGGATATTTCTAGTTCCATTCATAAAAAGTTTAGTATGAACACGATGGCCATTAAAAACTTGGAAACTGTCCGATTCGTTTAAACTCTTTCATTTTTTTTCAATTAATAAAAACATGAAAAGTGAATAAAAGAAAAAAAGTATTTTTTTAGGTTAGGTGTTCTTTTTTTCTAGTGGTTTAGCCATATTCCAAAGGCTGTCAAATTTACTATTAAATACTTTGATATCGTCTAAATCAACATAAGCAGTTCCAACATATGCGGGTTCTTCATTTCCTCCATTATCTTTGAGGATTTTTATGCCATTGACTGCAAATTCCTTTCCAAACACATAATTTCTGAGTGTACCTGTAGCTCCTTCTGGGAAATACCGTAATTCTAGTTTATCACCATATGCATCTTTAAATTCATCAAGTATTGTGTCTTCGATTTCGGAATCCACGATGACTTCGACTTTTTTATCTAATTCTAAGAACTTTTTAAAATAGTCAATGAATGGTTCTTTGAAAAATCGGTCACCACTTATTTGGAAACGTAGTGTATTTCCACGATCTAAACTATTGTGAAGAACGTTGTAAAGGACCCATTTCCCATAATATTCAATGGTAACATTTCCACTTCGTTTCAATTTAATACCATATTTTTCATAATTGTCTCTATAAAAATCAGCATACATATTGAGATGTTTTTCAATTGTATGATATGTTTCAGGTGCGATATATCGTTGCAAATCACTTTTTATACATTCCCAAATGGCTTTAGGATGAGCCGGAAGGTAACTTTCTCTACCAAATTGATGTTTTGTTTGATTTGCAAAGAGAACTTTGGCGATTAACCCGTTTTTTAATAAACAATTCCTTCCAGTTTCCAATGGTCTCCTGGTTAAGTTTGCGAGTTCCCCAGCGATATGAAGAATTTCAGAAAATTCCTTTGGAGAGTCAACAATTAATATTGCATAATACACTGCAGCTTCCCTAGGTCGATGCAGTTTCATGCGTTCAAACATCATTTCAAAATCTTGAATATAATCTAGTTTCACACGAGTTTTAATACGCGATCCCATCTTGTCCACCAATCCAGTTAATATATGAAAGAGGATTGTGTTTTATATAGATTATGCCTACAGTATTACCTACATATACTTTTAAATACGAATTACAGCATATTATCTTCTATGTTTAGGTTATCTAACCGTTTTATGTTGATTAAGATCATTTTTTCTTTGTTTTTGATCGTATCACTTTCCATTTTTATGCCGGTAATATCTTGTCAACCTTTGCAATCGATTGACTCAGGGTTCTTAAGAGAAAAAAAGAATTCTGGAAATCTGCTCTCTTTAAATTATGATAGTGTTTTTCTTGAAAATAATCCAGTTTCTCAAGGATTATTTGATTGGTTAATAATACTTTTAAATTTTCTTATATCTGTTCTTGAAAAAATCGCTGATTTAATTACAAATACTATTAAACTTATTGACTTAGTTGAACGAGCAATCCAAGTTATTAGCATTTTAATTAATGCAATAAACCAACTTATTAACACAATTCTAGATTTATTTACACCCGACTATCTTCACTAATAAAAATATACTCAAGAAGAATTAAGATCACACTCCTTCCGGGGGATATGCATCATCTTGAAAATTCTTAGATAGTTCTTCATTGATGACATCAGCAAGTCTTTTTATCCCTTCCTTAATGGTTTCATCATCTGAATACGAGAAATTAAGTCTCATGGAATGATAATTTCCTCCTTCTGGGAAAAACGCTTCACCAACAACATAGGCTACTTTCTTAGATAATGCTTTTTGAAACATTAACCTAGTATCAATTGTTTTCGGTAATGAGATCCAAATGAACATCCCTCCTTTAGGTACCGTCCATTTTACCTCCTTAGGGAAATGTGTTTTCAAGGAATCTATCATGACATCACGTTTATGTTTATACATAGTACTAATCTTTTTAACCTGATCATCTAAATAACCACCATTCACATACTCATAGGCGACATATTGAGAAAAAACATTTGTACAAAGATCAGTGGCTTGTTTTGCTAAAACAAGTTTATCTAATATATCTTTTGATGCGATTACCCAACCCAATCTAAAACCAGGAGCCAATATTTTTGAAAACGTACTAAGGTAAATAACCCGTCCTCGCTTATCTAGTGATTTTATTGGTGGTATTTTTTCTCCTTCAAAAATTAAATCACCATAAGGATCATCCTCAATGATAAGAAAATCATATTCAGAAGCAATATCAAGTAATTCTTTACGATGATTCAAAGACATCGTCTCTCCAGATGGATTTTGAAATGTTGGAACGGAATAGAAAAATTTTGGATAGATGCCAGTACGTCGCAATCGTTCAATATTTCTTCGTAATGAATCAAGATCTATGCCTTCTTCATCCATTGGTATGGATTCGCAATTTGCTTCATATGCATGAAATGCTTGAACTGCACCCAAATATGCAGGAACACTTGTTAAATAAGTGTCACCAGGATCTAAAAATGTTATTGCAATAAGTGATAATGCTTGTTGTGCACCACTAGTAATTAAAATATCGTGAAGTTCACAATCTATATCTCTTGTTTCTCTCATCCTTTCTGCTAGGACACGTCGTAATTTTGTTACTCCCTCCGTTGTCCCATATTGCAGTGCTTTTTCACTATTTTTTTTAAACGTTTCATCGATACACTGATGAATAATATCAACTGGAAATGCTTTTGGATTCGGAAGCCCCCCTGCAAATGATATCATTCCGGGCATTTGAGTTAATTTAAGAAGTTCTCTAATCTCTGAAGAACGCATTCGGTTTGCACGTTTCGAAAATAATCGTTCAATATTTACGACCATTAATACACCTCTCACCAAAATTTGGTATTATGCACTGATATAAACAGAAAGAATATAAATGCTTGGTAACTCAGAATCCTTAATCATCGATAAAATAAGACAAAGATATTCTTGTTATAGACGGCTGACGATACATAATTTAGGAGATAATAATAGGTAATTGGAGAGGTAATGTTTTGAAAAAAACTGGGTATTGATTACGTTGATTTCCATATTGAAAGTGAACACATGACTCGGCTGAGTTGCAAACCGTATCATTATCGGTGGGATACTCCTTCTTTTGGTAAAATATAACTTAAAATTGAAGCATTTGATATGGCAAATAATAAACAGATGGAAACAAAGACTGTAAGGAAATTTTTCTAAATAAGTAAGTGTAATATAATTTTTCCTTTAATCACTAAAGTCAAAGAATGGAGGAGGTTGGTTTAACTTTATATATTTTAACATATGTGGGATTGTAATAGTAGTAATTAAAGCGGTGGATAGGATTAAAATGAAGAAAGGGTGAGGAAATACACTGAGTAGGAATGGTAGTGTGGTAAGGATAAGATTTAACCCTATGTATCCAGTAAAAAGAGATAGTGAAATAAGGTCAATAAATAACGCATCATTTGTCCTATCAATAAAAATCCATCGAAATCGAGGTAATCGAGTTTGCTTGTTAATAATGACGTTTCCCCCTAAGAAAAACGAAAATCGTCCGTTTTGTATAAGTGAAAGACCTGTCGCGTTATGGATAACAAATGGTTGATGGTTGTTATAAAAATTATTCATGAAGATATTTGCAATTGATGAATCATTCACTTTTATTCCAATTTCATTATTATACAAAAAATTTGAGTAAATATGGTTTGGATACTGTGATGAATCGAGTAAATGGATGCCTGTTCCTTGGCTTTTTGCTTCGATCCAAATATATTTAATAGTATTTTTATAGGACTGGTTGAGAATAATACCATTTTTGTTATTAACAATGTATCCATAATCATAATTTACAAGGTTATCTGTTGAGGATGGTGGATGAGTTGGATAATAGAATAATCGTTCGATAAGATCATCATAATATTTTGATAAAAATAACTTGATGAATGTTGATAAATCATTTCTATTTGATAGATTTAACTCTTGGTGTTTGTGTAATATTTTTGATCCATAAAAATCAAATGGTGATCTCCATGATGAACTTGATCCAATGATATTATTTCTATTTGATTTATGTAAATAAATCCCATTATTTTTGTTATATGCGATTTCTAGTTCTTCCAGCACGTTATCATGTGAGTTATTTAGATGTATGCCATTTTTTTCATTAAAGGAGATGCTACTATCATATATATGACAGTGATTACTATTATCTAAATAAATGCCATTACCTGCATTTCCGACAATGTAACTTCGGTAAACAAATGAATTATTCACATGATTAAAATAAACGGCCGAATGGTTTTTTCCACTCTTTTTAATAATCAATCCGTCGATGTAAACGTTATCTGCTTTTACTGTTACTACATTCCCGGAATTAGTTCCAATTATGGTACTTAATCCTGAATATGTTTCATCATCCTGAAAATTTCTATTAGTTCCGTATAAATACAGACTTTTTGAGATTGTAATATGTTCCTGATAATCACCATTATATACAAGAATTGTCCCTTCCTCTTCGACATTATCAATAGCAGCTTGAATTGAATTGAAACGAGTTGTATTCCAACCGGTCGAAGATTCATTAAAATCGTCATCAACAGAGATAATAAGGTTTGTTTCACATGAGCGCTGTCCAAAAATAGGCATTTCAGGATCCCCTAGTAAATTAATCGTATGGTAACACCAACGATATTTATTATTGGTATATGCGTCTTCAGCAAAATGTTCTTTTGCGTTTTGATAGACAACTCCTAGATGAGTATTATCACCTTCAAACATTTCATAAAATAATTGTTCAATTATCTCTCCTGAATATAAGTATGCTTTTTGATTATCGGTGGCACCAAAGTCGGTATTGAAAATGCATGCGGAGACACCACCATAGGGGAATAATATCATTTTTTCGGCAATGCAATCATTAAAAGTGAAATCTCCACTATGGCATGATAACGAGAAATGAATAGGATAAAAATTATTTCGTAATTCAGATATATTTTGAATGGTCCATACTTCACTGTCATCATTATTGTCTAAATCATACTGCAATTCATTGCCATTTCCGGCATGTTGAATAATTAATCTACCTTTGTTAAAGCTTTGAATCCATTTTTGGACAGTTACATTATACAGAACAGAATACAATTTTTCGATTGAATACGTTTCACGAGGAATCCATCTTAAACAATTATCAATAATTTTTGCGCTACTAGGATTGCTTTCAGGATTTAATCCTGATTGATGTAATGTAATGTTGTTTGGTTTTTCACTTGTTTCAAAGGAAATTACCTTATTTACAAATACTGATGCTTCATAACTTGTTTCTACCGGTGCTCTGCCAAGATATACTTCTGCGTAATAATCTCCTTCATCTGTTATTGAGTTATTTTCATTTTCGCCAAAAATAAAATCTCCATCATCATCCCAGGATCCATCAAGACATGCATAATAAGCATCTGATGGGATTTCTGATACTTTTTCTTCTCCTTCCCAATCAATCATTTCTGAGTGTAATGCACGATGAGGGATGATGGAATCATCTCCACCCAATAAGACATAGTTAGTGTTCCAATTTTTATGGGCATAACTAATAAAACTTCTAATTTTTTCTTGTGTGTCGCGTCCATGAAATGATTGATTATAAAGAATGTCATCTAATGTAACCAGTTTAGAAGAAAGAAATTGAGATTTATAATCAATGAGTCGTTGAAATACATGTGATAGACTGGTATCAGTGATTATAATGTATTGGTAATTATCTTGGATGATACCATCGGTTTGGGAGTATGAAAAATCCTGTTTTGCGTAACTTTGTTGAAAGGGTATACTAATGAAAAAGAAAATAATAATGAAAGATACTATTTTTATTATTCCACTATCTATAGTAATACCCCCGCAATAGAAGTTTTTTAATAATGCCCTTATTTTTTTATTAACATATATTATAGAAAGTCATATTTGATAAATGTATCTATGAGAATATGATTTAATTTGATAAGATAATCCTTAATTTGGTTTGAAAAAAGTATTTTGTCAATAAAAAAGGTAATTTGTGAAATTTACATGATGAAAAAAGTTTTTTCATAAACCGAAATTAAAAAGGGTTGTCTCCTCTTTTTGATTTCAATAAAATAGACTAAAAAAATTTAAAATAAAATCGCAAAAATGTATAATTTGAGGGAGGTTTGGGGAACAATTTAATAAAAGGAGACATTGTACTAAAATAGTGGAATTGTTCCCCTATTTGAAAGCCATGAATAAAAAATAATATTTAAACTTTACTACTTCAATATGAATTATTTTCAATAAATTTAAATATTTTTTAAAGATATCATGTTAATACTAGTAATTTTTTCCTAATAATTCATTCAAACTGTTAATATCCATTCGTATATTAGATAACAAAATAAAGACCATAAAAAACGTAAAACCAATTATTATTAAGATATTATAGATAGCCAGATGATGTGATACAATATAGAAGAAACAAGAGTTTATAACATAAATTAAGATTAAATCGATTAAATTAAAACAAAATTCTTTAGGAAATGCAAAAATGGAATGCAAGAATTGTAATCGTGAACTTACAGAATATGAAGAACATGGGTTTTGGAATAAAAACCCATATGCTAAACTTTGTATTACTTGTATAATTGAAAAAACTAGACCTGAAGAAAGAGCAAAAATGAAAATAAAAATAGCAAAGAGTTTAGAAAAATGGGAAACAAGACATAGAGAATATTAATTTTAAATTATATCTCATCACTCTTTTTATTGTACCAAAAAGAATTTGATTTTCAGAAAATAGGAAAACTAGATACGATTATATTCTTATCTTCACGAATACAAAGGAGTTTTAATTTCATACAATCTCATCATATTTTTACACTTATTATATTGTATCATTTTGATATTTTTACAAATTATTTTTAAATATCATAACTGACAAGTTTTCTTTTGAAGCAGGTGTGATCTGAAGATGGATAATAGAAAGGAAGAAGAGTGGTTGAAAATGATTTATTGTTGTTTCTAACTATTTTTTGATATGGATGGTGAAAATATATGAAAATTGGAAAAATAAAAATCGGATGGAGAAAAAAGAAGAAGAATAAAGATTAAGATAAAAAAATGATTTATTTCAAATAAAATATTCATTTTTTCTTCTCTTCCTTTTTTTATAGTTGTTAAAAACATCTATTGTAGTCTAATACACTTCTGGAAATGAAGATTAAAAGAGATCATTTTAATTTAGTCTTCATGAAAAGTGAAGATGTCTGAACATGTTATAATAGTAC
>CAZOPW010000038.1:0-23735 GCA_964581795.1 uncultured Thermoplasmatales archaeon
GATTTATAAAGTTCGTAAAAAATAAAAAGATGAGGAAGTGCATCATCAATTGATAAATTTGTCACGTGCTTATCTTTTCTGATCTTTCTAAATTCTTTTATTGTTTGCAATAAATTCTCAGATTGTATGAAGTTTGAAAAAAGTCCCGCATTGACCCAAATAAAATTAAGATTTTTTTGATATTCAAATAGTTCTTTCATTTCTTCTTTAAGTGCAAGTTTACATAACAAATCTGGAAATGAAATCCCTGCAGCAATTGATAATTCCAGTGTTCCCCAGAATTTTGGGTTAACTTCCATAAGTTTTGGCATATTATTTCTCGAATCAATTTTGAATTCTACTTGTGTGACACCATTCCACTTTAATTCTTTTGTTAATACAGTAGCTAATCTCATTAATTCTGGTTCGTGAGTAGTTTGATTAATGACGCCTCCTCCTCCATTAACAGGGTAGGTCCATATTCTTCTTTGTGTAAGACCTGCAATTGTTTTTCCATTATCGCATAATAAGCAAACATCATGTATTTCTCCCGGGATGTATTCTTGGATCAAGGGATGGGTAAAATCAAATGTTTCATTTTTTTTGTTAGAAAATGAATATTTTTTAATCAACTCTTTTTTGGATTGTGCATATTGCACTCCTCGGGAGGCACTGCTTTTCCTTGGTTTTATTACGACAGGATACTGCATAGTATCTGCTATTTCAATTAATTCTTCTTGAGAAGACGGACAACATGTTTTTGGTATGGAAACATGACATTCTTCAGCTATTTTTAGCATGCTTTCTTTGTTATGTGCTTTGATTAAAATATCATAGTCCGAAATTGGAATGATTGTGTGTTTTTCGAATCTTTTTTTAAAATATGAAATAGCAAGAGTAGTGTCAACACTAACAGGCAGCAATATATCAATATCATAATTCTTGATAATGTTTAATAAATCATTAATGAACATATTTTTGTTTTCATTGGGATTATGATAAACAAATTTTTTTTTACAATGCTTTGATAAAAAACATTTATTTATTTTTTGATTACCTGCACAGTATACATTATGTCCCTTTTTAGATAATGATCTCACTATTGCTAAGGAGTTTTTCCTATTTGCATCAGTGACAAGTATAGTGCTCATACCCTATTCCACCATCCATTCTTTTCGAACCATTTTGTGATATTCTCTGCTGATGTTATCCAAGCATCTTTTTCATTGCAGTAACGTAAAATTTTCTCATATAGTTTTTTCCAGGTTCGATCTAATGGTTCATTGAATCTGGTGTTATGCCATAAGATGGTTATAACTCCTTGTGATTCTTTGGTTTTATCTATTAATTGTTTACAGATCCTCCATCGGTCAACTAAATCTAAATGCATGTATGTATTTAGAGTAACATCCATAATCACTAAAGGGATTTCAAAAATATTTATTTCACTCTTCTTATCAATATTGTAGGGTTTAAATGGATGACACATCCCATTTCTAAAACCAACCATCCCAGGAAAACCGAAAGTGGTGTCATATTTAAAACCCGCTTCACTCAATTTTTCCCAAGTTTCTGGTGTTTTAAAACGAAGGTAATGATTTCGATATCCGATAATTTTTTTATCAACTACTCTTTCGAGACATTTTTTTTCTAATATCATTCTCTCTACATCATTGTAAGTGTAATATCCTCCATGTAATCCAATTCCCCATCCTTGTTCTAAAATACTTTTCAAATCATTTTTTAAATCATTAATTTTGTATATTGGTTCATATGAATTTCCCTCATTTGCGGTAATAAAAAAAAATGTAGATTTTGCATTATATTTTTCTTCTAAATTTATTATTTCCTGAAAATTTCTAAATGGATCTAAAGTGAAGAATTGTTCAAGAGCCGACTTAAGATGGAATCTAGACAGAGATTTGCCAGATGAAATTAAACGTTCTCTGAAATGTTGAAACACTCTATCAATATCATGTGTCAGGCATACGGCAAACTTTTTTTTATCAGGATATTCAATAACCTGACCATTATTCATAAGAAACTGGGATACTGTTGGCTTTAGTACCTCTCTATTCTTACTGAGAAAAAATGGGAATCTACCATGTTTATCTAATAATGGCGGATTATATTCTTCTTTTCGTGTAAATAAATCCCAAATTTCCTCATTTTGTTGCATTATTTCCATTTTCATAAATTTCCCTGCTAAAATATAAATTGAGACTGGCTTTCTAAACCAAATGTGCTATAACTAAAAACTTTTTATAAATCTTTATGATATGGACTTTTCCATGTCACAAAAAATTGCAGTCATTGGAATGGGATATGTTGGTATTCCTGCTGCAGCATTATTTGCTAACGTTGATGGTTACACGGTTGTTGGGATTCAACGAAGATCAAAAAGATCAGGATGGAAAATTGATTATTTAAACCAGGGAAAAAACCCTATCGGAGGTGACGAACCTGGCCTTTCTGAACTAATTAAAAAAGTTGTAAAAAACGGTTCATTTCGTGTAACTGATGATTATTCTGAAATTAAAGATGCTGATATCGTATTAATAGATGTACAGACACCTACAGATGAACAAGGCGTTCCACGATATGAGTCTTTAAAGGAAGTGAGTAAAAAAGCGGGATACTACCTAAAAAAAGAAACTCTTGTAGTCCTTGAATCAACGGTTGCTCCTGGAACGACAAATCATATTGTTAAGCCAATTCTAGAAAAAGAATCAAATCTTTCAGCTGGAAAAGATTTCTATTTAGCATTTTCTTATGAACGTGTGATGGTTGGAAGATTACTTCATAATATTCAGAACTATCCAAGAGTTATCGGTGGAATAAACGAAAAAAGTACAAAAAAAGCTATGGAGTTGTACAATCACATCGTAAATTCAACACTTTATCCTACTGACAGTCTCACTGCGGAGGTAGCAAAGGTCGTTGAAAATACGTATCGAGACGTTAACATTGCATTTGCCAATGAAGTAGGGTTAATGTGCGAAAGTCTTGGGGTAGATGTATTTAAAGTTAGAGAACTTGTTAACACCTTACCTAATGATCCTTCAAATCCTGCGGCAAATCCAGTCCGAAACATGCATTTTGCAGGTGCAGGAGTCGGTGGACACTGTCTTCCAAAGGATCCCTGGCTTCTCAAATATGGTGTTGATACTTATGGTACCTTTAAAGTAAATCCGGAAGTAATTGTGAAAAGTCGTGAATTGAATATATGGATGCCAACCCATATGGTAGAACTGCTTGAAGAAGCATTACAACAAAATGGCAAAAAAATTGAAGATGCAAAAATTGGCATTCTTGGATTAGCTTTTCTTGAAAATTCAGATGATACGAGAAATACTCCAACCAAACCAGTTTATGAAAAACTGAAAGCAAAAGATGCTAAACCAATCATACATGATCCTTATGTAAGAGAATTTGAATATCCTTTTACAAAAAACATTGATGAAACAATTACTGATGCTAATGCAATATTACTCATGGTTAAACATAAAGATTATCTAAACATGGATCTTTCTAACTTAAAACAAAAAATGAAAACTCCTATTTTTATTGATGGCCGAAATGCTTTTGACAAAAAAGAAATGGAAAACCTTGGTTTTACCTATAGAGGTATCGGGAAACCGCATCAATAATGTTCAGTCTTTTTAAATAGACCCTTTTATAGTAAAAGATGAGAGAAAAAATATAGAAAAGATATGATACTTTATTAGTTCTAATAAGTCTGATTTACAACTGATACCACAGTTTCTAAATCCTTTTTTGTTAATGCAGGATGAACTGGGAGAGAAAGGGAAATACCTGATAATCTCTCAGAAGTTTCCAAATCATTATGAGCAAACTTCTTTAAATGAGGGTATTGATGCAATGGTTTGGGATAATAAATACCAAAACCAATCTCATCTTTTTTTAATGCCATCATCAACTCTTCACGGTTCTCAACTTGAATTGTATACTGATGATACACATGTTTTGCTTTATCAAGTACTGTTGGTGTTTTTACATTTTCAAGATTTTTATCATAAAACGAAGCGTTTTTCCTTCTTTTATCAATAAATCCTGGGAGTTTTTTTAATTGGACGAGACCAATAGCTGCGGCAAGATCCGTCATACGGTAATTATAGCCAACTCGATCATGTTCATACCCCCATTGAGTTTTCACTCTGCCATGATTGCGAAGAGAATTCAACTGTTCGAACAATTCATCACTATCTGTGGTAACCATTCCACCTTCTCCAGTAGTCATATTTTTAGTTGGGTAAAATGAAAAACATTCCAAATCACCAAAAGAACCAACCATCTTATCATCATATGTTGCTCCATGTGACTGACAGGCATCACCAATAATAGAGAGATTGTTATCATCAGCTATCTGCTGCAAAGGACTCATATCTGCTGATTGTCCATATAAGTGTACAGGCATGATTGCTTTTGTTCGGTCAGAAATTAGTTTTTCAACCTTTTCAGGATCTATATTAAAAGAATCTACATCAACATCACAAAATACTGGCTTCGCACCACAAAAAAGAACAGCATTAGCAGATGCAATAAATGAAAACGATGGCAGGATTACTTCATCAACTGCATCAATTCCTAAACTAAGAAGTCCAAGATGAAGTGCTGTAGTTCCTGATGGAGTAGCCACAGCATGTTTTACACCAACATAGTCAGCAAATTCCTGTTCGAATTCTTTTGTTTTTGGTCCATATGCAATCATCCCAGAATCAATGACTTCATTAACGACTTGCTTTTCTTCACTACCAAGTAATGGTTTTGCTATAGGAATCATAATTTTTCCTCCTCAATAATTTTTTTATCAACAACTATCTTTTTTGAACAAGATGGGCAAACAAATTCAACTTGAATACCACGCATCATATTTTTTTGCATTACATTTCCGCATTCGCAAACAAATCCTCTTAATCTTGCAGGATTGCCATAAGTAAGACCATGGGCAATAACATCATTAGTGACAACTGATCCAGCTCCAATCATTGCATGTTCTCCTATTGTAATTCCTGCAACTATTGTTGAATTTGCACCAATCGACACTCCTTTTTCAACAACTGTTTTTGAAACTTTCTCTTCACTCCAAACCTTTGCTCTTGGATATAAATCATTTGTAAAACACACATGAGGTCCAATAAAAACATCATTGCCTATAGTTAAACCATGATATAACGACGCGAAATTTTGAATTTTACAATTGTCCCCAATCTTTACATTGATATCAATATAAACATCCTTACCAATATTACAATTTTTTCCAATTTCTGCTTTTTCCCTAACATGGGCGAAATGCCAAATGTTTGTTTTTTCCCCTATTTTCGCACCTTTTTCAACATACGCTGATTCATGAATCAATCTCAATCACCTTACCTGTTTTTGAGGATTTAACCGCGGCATCAGCAATTTTAATAGCCATCACTCCATCATTCCCATTCACTAAAGGTTCTTTTCCCAGTTCAACTGCATTAGCAAAATCTAATATCTCATTCTTTAACGGTTCTATTTTCTGTAAATCTAATTTGGAAAAGTGATTTTGCAGAGGAATATTGAATAAATTTCCTTCATCAAGGTTTTTGATGGTAGAAGTTGATGTTTGAACAGATTGATTGATAAAATCTGCTTCAACGAAATTTTTATCACAGGTTAAACTTAATTTTCGGATTTTCATTGGAGTCAACCAATTTACCTCAACAACACCACATAATCCATTTGAAAAATTAAGGAGAATCGTAGCATGGTCTTCATACGCAATATTTTTGTTAAATCTTCCAGCTTTAGCATAAACCGACTGCACTTCACCTGCAATATATCGCATAACGTCAATATCATGTACCCCAAAATCAAAGATTACACCGACATCACGAATCCGGCCTGGAAAATTGCTTACTCTCTTTGAACTAAGAGTTATTAGATCTCCATACTGATTAGTTTCTAGTGATTTTTTTGTAAAAGAAACGATTGGATTATGCCGTTCGATGTGACCAACTGAGAAAACCAAATCATTCTCATTTGCTTTTTGAATTAATTTTTCTCCCTTTTTAACCACGTCACAGACCGGTTTTTCCACTAAGATATGTTTTCCTGCATCAATTGCGTCCTTAGCGATATCAAAATGGGTCACAGTAGGTGTTGCAATGATAACTGCATCAGTTTGAGGTAATAATTTGTGATAATCTGTAAATGCGTTTACATTAAAACGATGAGCTATATTCTGCACTGTTTTCTTGTCTTTATCAGCGATACCAACAAGGTCAATATTTGATAATTCAGCACATACCCGTGCATGATTTTTTCCCATTGCACCAGTGCCAATTACACCAATTTTCATTGTCATAGTGATTGGCTGAATGAAGATGAGATATATTATAATTTTCATAATATATCCCTTAAATAATTCCGATTAAATAGTGGAAAGAAGTAAAAAATAAAATATCTGTTTATTTAAATTTTGTTTAGAATATTTTCTAATGATTGTAATAATAATTTACGTTCAAATTGTATTGACATCACGGGGATATCTACTACTTTTTCCAATGTTGTAGCTGCAATTGGTCCACAAATCAATCCATTAACGCCCTCCTGTTGAGCACGAATACCTTGGATGATCTCTTCTTCTATTGTTGTAGCGGGAAATTCCTTGATATTGACATCTTTCTTAGAGATTCTCATTTTTCTATTAATTGAATTTAATGCTCCCCGTGTTGTGATGATGCCAATTGTAGTTTGATCTGGATTTATGCCTTCAATTTTTCGGACTTTTTTTATGATATTTCTAAATGTAGATATTCTGAAATCTTTATCCGGGTTTGACATAATTTTATAAATTGTGCTCTCAGAAATTTTAGCTTTTTTACAGAATTCGGTAATGGTAAGATTTTGTTGAAATAACATTTCTTTGAACATTTTAATAAATTGTTCATTTGAATCAATAAGCGACCACATCAATTTATCATAATACATTAATTTGACCTCATTATGACAATAAATAGTTTATAATATTTATATTTTTTCCTTATGGTGACAAATACTAATACAAATAAGAAAGGTTTTTAAATAAGCATTCAAATCTACAATAAAAAAGGTGAAAAAAAATGAAGAAAAAAATACAAAAAACAGCAATAACAGCAATACTTGTCGTTTTGTTCTCTGCGATTCTTTTCTCTGGATGTATTACCAATGAAGAAAATGATGCAACTATCAGATATGGAGGACAATATTACCCTGGAGAATTCCTTTTAGAAGGGCACGACTTTTGGAGCGAATATAACGTTGATGTAGAACACATACTATTTAGCTCAGGATCAGAAAATAACCAAGCACTCATCTCCGGAGATGTCGACATAAACTGTGGTTCAGATAGCAAAACAGTATCACTCTTTGGTGCAATACCCGATCAAGCAGTTATAATTGGCACTATCCAAAAAGGAGACCGTTACTCAACCATTGTTAGAACAGATTCAACTTATCAAACTTGGGAAGATTTAAAAGGAAAAACGGTAGGAACTAGACTAGGAACTGGAGCAGAACAAGTCCTCAGACGATACTTTGAACAAAATGAAACACTAGAATGGGATGATTTCGAATGGGTGAATCTCAATATCGAAGATATGATTTCATCTCTTGAAGGAGAGAGTATCGAAGCATTCACTGCATGGGAACCAACACCGGGTATCGCAGAAGCAAAAGGTGCTAGAATATTACGAACTTTCGGTGACATTGCATTAGTACCTGTTTCAATACATACCACACTCGATTATGCTGAAAACCATCATGATGAAATAGTAAAATTCCTTTCAGCACAACTCGACAAAGCAGAAATGATAAAAAGCGACCCTGAACAAGCTGCAGAATATGCTGCACAAGCAGCAACACAATATGGATCTGATGTTTCATCTGATGCATTTCTAAACATGTTTAATAGAATCGATTTTTCCATAGATTTTGACGAAGAAGTCCTTGCATCAATCAATGACACAGCACAATTCCTTTACGACCAAGGAAAAATTGAAAACATTCCAACCATCCGATGGGATAAAAGTTACTTAGAGGAAGCCATTGCACTCAGAGAATAAAGTCGATGAGGACAAAATGAATGGATACTGCTAAACTATCAAAATACCTTTTACCACTCATTCCTCTATCCCTATTTTTTATACTTTGGGAAATTTTTTCAAACACAGGTATCGTTAATCCTGCACTTTTTTCTAAGCCATCTCTTATCTTTAATCGAATCATAGAATCTGCCCCAGAGCTTTTCTATAATTTAGCTTCAACATTTTACCGACTTCTCATTT
Source organism: uncultured Thermoplasmatales archaeon (assembly GCA_964581795.1). Classification (GTDB taxonomy): domain Archaea; phylum Thermoplasmatota; class E2; order DHVEG-1; family DHVEG-1; genus EX4572-165. The sequence continues at coordinate 8,298 of CAZOPW010000038.1, forward strand.
CTTTTTTTGCAGCATTAATTATAGGTACTGCACTCGGTATGATCATGGGATATAAGAAAACTATTTACCGGTTCTTTAACCCACTCATCACGACAATAATGACTATACCGGGTATTGCAATGGCGCCAGTATTCATTATTTGGTTTGGATTTGGTGATCCTACAATAATAATTATTGGAATTATTGTTGCATTTTTCCCAATCGTCTACAATTCAGCTACAGGTGCAAGAAGTGTTGATCCGCAATACATCAAAGCAGCAAAAATTATGGGAGCCCGAAAAAGAGATCTTTTTTTACACGTATATCTCCCACACTCGGCATCATACTTAATCATCGGATCAAAACTAGGTCTTGCCCGCTGCTGGCGGACAATTATCGCCGTAGAATTTATCGCAGCAACAAGCTATGGACTTGGGTATATGATATGGGATGCCTACGAATACCTAAACGTAACTGTTGTATACACGGGTGTTTTAATCTTAGCAATCGTCTTTTTTACTATTGAAAAAACAATTATACGAGAAATAGAAAAACGGACCATTGAACGCTGGGGGGTGATTCAAACAAATGAATGATAAAGTAAAGAAAAGAATTCAAATAAATTTAACCAAATTGTTTCATTTCCTTTTACCATTCATAGTTGTTATTCTCCTTTGGGAATTCATTGTTGATAGTGGAATCATAAGCCAAATTCCTTCACCCTATAATTTATTTATAAGATTCATTCAGATAACCTTTGAAAAAAACATACTCGCCCAGCATTTACAACAAAGCATTTACAGATTACTCACAGGCTATTTTCTTGCTTCAATATTAGGTATAGCTTTAGGAACTCTCATGGGAATAAAAAAACAAATCTCAGAAATGTTTTCCCCAATTCTCAGCCTTCTTATTGCAATTCCAACAATCGCATGGGTCCCTATCTTACTAATCACACTCGGCCTTGGAAACGAAACAGTGATTACAGCCATATTTCTTGGCGGATTCTTTGCTATTGCGTACAGCACAATGCACGGAATAAAAACGGTTAATAAAAGCTTAATAAACGCTGCAAAGACAATGGGATCCGGCAAAAAATCCTTATTCTTTCACGTTTACCTTCCAGGATCACTTGTATCCCTGTTACCCGGATTACGATTAGCAATTGGCTACTCTTGGAGAGCATTAGTCGGAGCTGAAATGCTGGCTGCCCTTGTAAAATGGGGTGTTGGAAAAATGATCTATAGCGCTCGATTTTTCAATGATGTTGAACTAATGTTTCTTGGTCTAATTATCATTGGTTTGGCTGGGCTCATTCTTGACCACGTTGTCATGGGAACATTAGAAAAATGGACCATTGAAAAATGGGGTATGATACAAGAAGGATGATTTAACATGTCAAATACATCGAAAATTCAAATAAAAAATTTAGAAAAAACATTTTCGGCTAGAAGTACGGTAACAGCTCTACAAAATGTGAACTTGGAAGTAAAAGAAGGAGAATTTGCTGTTATCCTTGGTCCATCTGGATGTGGTAAATCTACATTACTCTATCTTATCGCAGGATTCGAAAAACCAACAAAAGGAAAGATTTCTTTGGATGATAAGATTATCACAAAACCTGATTCAGATCGAGGATTTGTCTTCCAAGATTTTGCACTTTATCCCTGGAGGACTGTACTAAAAAATATTACATTTGGGTTAGAGATGAAAAAAACCCCAAAAGATAAGGCAGAAGAAGAAGCAAAAAAATACATTGATATGGTAGGCCTTGATGGATTCGAACACGCATATCCCCATACACTATCTGGAGGCATGAAACAGCGAGTAGGTATAGCTAGAGCACTAGTGTATAATCCCGAAGTGCTCTTAATGGATGAACCATTTGGCGCTCTCGATGCCCAAACACGAAAACACATGCAAATGGAACTAGAAAAAATATGGGAACAAACCAAAAAAACAGTAGTGTTTGTAACGCATAGTGTTATCGAAGCAGTATACTTAGCTGATAAAGTATTCGTTATGACTGCAAGACCTGGAACTGTCAAAGGAGTGGTCGATGTTGATCTGCCACGCCCTCGAAATTATACTGATGAAAACTTCTTACATGTCAGAGAAAAAATACTTAATTTATTAGAAACAGAAGTAGAAAAAAGTCTTGCCAATAAAGGTGAATAACATTATATGATGTTATCTCATTCTCCTCGTTATGAAGCCGTTAAAAATTCTTCTCACAGCTTGCGGATGCCCAGGTGCATCAACGCTCATAAGAATGCTTAAGAAAAATGGCGAACGCCCGGTAACCATCATTGGAACGGACATGGATGATGAAGCCATTGGACGATTTTTTACAGACAATTTTTACGAGGTACCACCAGGTAAATCAGATGAATATATCTCAAAAATGTTTGATATTGTAAAAAAGGAAAAACCAGATGTATTATTTCCACAATCAACTTATGAAGTATATCCGTTGGCACAACATAAAAAAGAATTTGAAAAATTGGGTACAACTGTGATAGTATCTGACCCGGAGGCAATCGAAATAGCAAATAATAAATACAAAATGTATCAAATTCTAAAGGAAAACACAAATTTAACCTTACCAAAGTATAAACTTGTAAAATCTCTTTCAGAATTTTTAAACGCAATAGAACAAATAGGATACCCAGAAAAACCAGTCATATTTAAGCCACCAGTTGGAAAAGGAAGCAGAGGAGTAAGAATACTTGATTCAAGGGTCAATCGAAAGCAGATACTTATGGAAAAAAAACCAAACAGCAAATACATGGCATTAGAAAGCTTCAAAGAAATTTTTGAAAAAGAACAAGAATTTCCAGAACTACTCGTCTCTGAGTTTATTACTGGAATGGAAAAAACGACCGACTCGCTCTGTTATCAAGGAGAGGAATTATTGACAACGATAAAAACAGTAGAACAAGCCAGATGGGGAGTAATCGTTCGAGGTGAACTAGTTAAAAATGAGGGATTAATTGAACAAACTAAAGACATCTTAAAAAATATACCCCTTAGCTATTGTGTCAATATACAATTTATTGAAGATAAACTCATTGAAATCAATCCGAGAGTATCGACATTTATATATCAAAAAAATCTTATTGCTCCATATCTATCTATTAAACTTGCTCTAGGCGAGATAACAAGGGAACAAATAAAGAAATATAAAAGCAAAATAGATTATGGGAGGAGAATGATCCGATACATGGATCAAGTATTTCACAAAAAACATGAGAAACTACTTTGATCGAGAGTGATAAAACCATGTTTACTAAAGTGCTCGCTTTAAGCCCCCATACGGATGATGTAGAATTAGGTGCGGGTGGAACAATAGCAAAACTTCACGATAAAAATGCCATAGTTCATATGGTTGCATTTTCGTGGTGTAAAGAAGAAGAGAATAAAAAATCCATAAAAAAAGCAGCTAAAATTTTATCTGTAAAAAAATTAGAGCTACTCGATTTTCAAAGAAGAACTTTTCCAAAATATAGGCAAGAAATACTCCAATTCCTCTATGATTATAATCAAAAATTTAAACCTGACCTAGTTCTAACTCCAGCCACAACTGATCTTCATCAGGATCATAGCACGGTGACTAAAGAGGCAATGCGTGCTTTCAAAGCATCAACCATTTTAGGATATGAAATGCCATGGAACAATATTCAAATAACGACGAATTCCTTTATCCCATTAGAAGAAAAACATGTAAAAGAAAAAATTAACGCATTAAAAAGTTATACCACACAACTTGGTAGATATTATTTTAATGAGGAATATTTTCAAAGTATCCTAAGGATGCGGGGAACCCAAATTCAAACAAAATATGCAGAAGCTTTTGAAGTCATTAAGTTTGTTCCTCGATTTTAATGGATTAGTTTTATGAAATATCAATGTAAATTCAGTAATTTCTTTTACCGTCTTCAAATTTATAAAAAAAATTGTTAAAAATCGGACCACCTAAACAATTAAAAATTAATTTTTCAGAATTGTTTAAACCTTTTGGCCATTTTTCAATAAATTGGATGGTATTTACTTTTTTAAATCTTAATCGATTACCTCCAACATTGTGTTTTTCAAAATTTGAAAAGTAATATTCAGAATTAGGGTGTAAAGTTTCATCATTGAAATCAATACCTATAAAATTACACAAATCCTTAATTTTATTTTCAATTTGAGATGTTAATCCTTTATAGGTTATAATTCTAACATCAGAATTTTTTAAATTTTTTAGTATCCTCAATCGCTGTAAATGTGATAACTCAAATTGGATTGTATGGATAAATGGTCCTTTATAATCCGCATGTTCTCGTTTTGGATCGTGAGCTTTTCGCTTCACAGATTCTATATTTGCTCTCCCATCTCGAAATAAATAAATAACTTTAATATCAAAAAAACCACTTAAATCAAGCATTAATAGACGAGACCACTTCTTTGAAGAATCAAGAATAATTTCGTTTTTAGTATAATTTAAAACATTTTTAAATAAATAGTAATTTTTTAAACCGTATTGGTAAATAGTATTTTCATTCCATATTTTCCCCTGGTTTAAAATCAATTTTATTAATTTAAGTACTTCACTATCAGAAAACGTGGGAGTTAGATTATATTTAGAATGAGTTAAGTCTTTATTTTGAATATCTTCTTCATATCCTTTCAAAATTTCAGTCCAGTAATTGCATTCGCTATAGTTCAATCCGCAGGTGCATTTTTTATTATTCTCTAAACCCTTATGTAAATTTATTATTTCTCCGACACTTTCTACTCTCTCTTGAGCACCTAATATTAGATCAAGTAATGTAGACCCACTATGACCCGCACCAAGGATATAAACTAACTGAATCTTTTTTTGGTCTATGATAATCGCCCCTTCATACTATAATATTAATTCGCTCTTTGTAATATCAGCATCCTAAAACCTAAATCAATATATATTTCCATGATATAATTCATATGATTTTTTTCATTTTTTTACTTTCATTATGACATTTCTTCATAATTTATATAAGACGATGAATTTATAATTAAATCTAATTGGTTTTGTTAAAGAAATTAGAATTTTTTATCTTTTTAACAACTGGATCTAGTTTCTTTTCCCAAGTTAAATTTTCCTGGGCATACTTTCTCATCTCACCAATATAATCATCATTTCTAATTTTTTCATAAAATTCAATAATTTCCGATACATCTACCGGGCTGTCATCTAGGGGTATCCTGTGAACATATTTGAAAGATTTTGGAAAATCATCATCATCGCATATGATTATAAAAGGAATTCCTCTAGCACAATATTCTCTATTTTTCAATGCACTAGTTTTAAGAATAAATTTCCTATGACTGGCCAAACTTCCCAAGGCTAGGTCAGAATAATCAAATATTTTATCCAATTCTTCTCCTATTTTTTCACCATAGAAAATTACATACTTTTCTAACTTTAATTGTTCAGCCAAACTCTTTAAATTTGAGAGTTCAGGCCCATCTCCAACACAATGATAATAAACCTTTTTTTTTGGTTTATCTTTGTAATATTTTGCTAATCCATGTAAAACCCTATCGTAACCATGCCATTTACTGTTATTAGCAACACTTATGAGATTTATATCATCAGAATCATTCTTATCTTTCACAGGTATCTTTTCAATGTTTATTCCGTTGTTAATATTTAATATTCTTTCATTATGATTTTTGGTATATTTATCAAAATCAGTACTGTACTCTAATATCAAATCAAAATATTTCAACACACGAGGAAATGAATAGTTGAACAAGAGTTTTTTTACATAAAATTTCAAGAGATTATCCTTTTCAAATTCTTTTCCTACTGATTTTAAAGGCGTTGGAAGTTCTAAAATTAAAAAATTATGTTCACTCAAATTTTTAATTTTTTTCATGTAAAATGGCATGAAAATTGAAACACTTCTAAAAAAATATACTTGATTCTTATTATAAGGAATCTTTTTAGCAATATTCATATTTTTTTTCAATATTTTTTTATGATCATCAGTAATAATCTCAGTATCAAAAGAAAATTTTTTAAAAGCATGTACCTGGTCATCTATCTTCTTTTTGACCCCGCTTTTCTTATCCATATACTCGTTGGTTACAAAATATAACTTCAAAATATGTCCCCTATATCTTTTTTAAATTTATCATTGATTTTAACCCAATTAGATTTTTTCCCTTCCAAATATCAAAATAACCTAGTTTAACATAACCAAATTCTTCTTTTGTATACTTTTCCTTTCCGCCACTACAAAACAACGAAATAATTGTATCAGATAGTTTTAATACATTTGTTTTTCTTTGATGAATCATCATTAAACGTTTCACCTAATTCACCATCTTAACTCTTAATTAACTGGATTAATTTTCATCATTAAATAAACCTTTCAATAGTCTGAATTAACGCACTTTCTCTTTTTTCCTCTGAAAATAATTCAACAATCCTTTTTCTAGCTTTTTTACCCATATTTTCAGAAGACTTTAAAGCTTTTTCAATAGCATTAACAGTTGAATCGACATCAGAAAACTTTGAATAAAAACCAATATCACCCATAGCAGAAATTATCCCTTGAACCTTTGATCCAACAGGGACACATTCACATAACATAGCTTCACATAAAACATTAGGCAACCCCTCCCTTTGAGATAATAAGCAAAAAACTTTGGCCTTACGATAATACTCTCGGAGATCAGATTGTGATAAAAAACCTAGAATAGTTAGATTATCTGTTCTCTTTTTCTCCAAATATCTTTTTGCTTCATCACTTGCTCCAATGATGACAAATTTATACTGTTGAAAAGATTTTGCTGCTTCGGAAAAAGTATCCAAACCTTTCAATCTGACCCGTTCAACATCATTAGCAGCAGCTACAGTCAAAACAATTTTTTCCTTTTTTCCATTAAATGTCCAATAATCAGCGTTATAACCCGTGGGAATCGTATTGATTTTGTGTTTAAACTGAGGAAAATAAGAACAAATAGTATCCCTTAAAGAATCATTTACTGGTAATATACTGTCTGCACTTCGATAGAGATATCGTGCAAGTAATCGTCCAAAAAAACTGGAAAGAAGACCATATCCTTTCATATCAGATGCATCAAAACCACCCACAATTACGATTTTAGGTTTATTATATCTATTTGCATATCTAAATACACTAAACGTATGTTTTGAAGCAAACCAGGAAATAACAATATCAGCCTTCTTGATTTCTTGTTTTATTTTTTTTCGAGATGATTCCTTTGTATAGACACCAACAACCTCATAATGTTTAGAAAGTAAATCTATATCACGGTGAACAAAGGTGGCGTCATGAGCATACACCAGAACAATTTTTTTCATTGGACTATTTTTCACGAAAACGTACACCCTATCCTACAAGGCTACTACTATATCATTCAAATTTTCAATTAAAGAGTAAATAAAGGAATATATAAAAAATTAATCTACGCAATTAATCAATCAACTAAACATTATATAAGAAAACATAATACCATTTCCATCATGCCAGAAGAAGAACCATTGATTTCATTTATAATGCCAATACTTAATGAAGAAAAGACCATCAAAAAATGTTTAGATTCAATACTAAATATTAATTATCCTCAAAATAAAAAAGAAATACTTCTTGCCCTTGGAAAATCAACAGATAATACAAATGAAATCATTAGGCAATATCAAAAAAAGCATCCAGGCATCATTAAAACATTGGATAATACAACAGGGAACACCGCGATTGGTCGAAATTCCTGTATTGATCAATCAACTGGTAATTATCTAATGAATTATTCTGGACATGTCACCGCAAAAAAAAATTTGCTCAATGTTCTCATAAAAAAACATCAAGAACTATCTTCAAATGTTGCATCAGTTGGTTGCGCGAATGTTTCACCAGAAAAACAAAATTTTGTAGCAAGAACGTCAGCAGCAGTTTTTTCAAGTTTTATCGGTGGAAAAAATGTGTTCGTTCAAAACGCTGAATTTGATGAAGAACGGTATACTGATCATATTTCTTTTGCTTTGTATAAAAAAAAACCAGTTGTTGAAGTTGGTAAATTCGACCCTAATTTTTGGTGTGGTCAGGATGCTGAATTGGATTTAAGACTTATTCAGAAAGGATACAAAATCCTATTTACTCCAGATACAAAAGTGTATCATTATAAAAGAAGCACGTTAAAGGCATTATTCAAACAAATGTATCGGTATGGTATTGCTCGAGCGAAAATGAGTAAGAAACATCCAAAAACTCTCAAACCGTTCCATCTTATTGGTACCAGTTTTATTTTTGGTATCATTCTAATCCTTCTTATAACATTTTTACAACTTATTCCTCCTTGGATGCCTGCTCTGCTTGCAGTATTATATATTGTTGCTTCTTTGGTTAGTACAAGTACTGTTACTAAAAAAATTGGAAGTATTCTTGCTAGTCCTCTCTTTGCTTTTCTTATTCATTCTGGGTATGGCTTAGGTTTTCTGAGAGGGCTTATTTACGGTAAACTATAACAAAGGAAACACTATTTGCTTTTTTATCTTTGAATAAAAAAATTTGTTTCAGTGAAAAAAAAATGAAACCGTTGAAAGTTGCTGTGATTGGAACAGGACGTATTGGCAAACGACATATTAAACACATAAAAAACCTAGCACATCTTGAAGCGATTTGTGATATTAAAAAAGATGTAGCAGACCAGGTTTCACAAGAGCATGAATGCCCAGGGTATTATTCAATTGATGAGTTGTTAGAAAAGGAAAATGAGTTGGATCTTGTTTCAATTTGCACCCCGAATGGGTTTCATGCGGAACATACGATTAAAGCATTAAAAGCAGGGAATCATGTGCTTTGTGAAAAACCTATGGCAACATCAACTTTTGATTGTGAACGAATGATACATGCTGCTGAACAAGCAAATAAGCGGTTGTTTGTAGTGAAACAAAACCGGTTTAATCCTCCTATTCAAGCTCTCAAAAAAGTAATTGATGAAGAAAGACTTGGTAAAATCTTTAATGTTCAATTGAATTGTTTTTGGAATCGTAATCCTCAATATTATTTGGAATCAGATTGGAAGGGTAAAAAAGATATTGATGGTGGAACATTGTTTACTCAATTCAGTCATTTTATTGATTTGCTTTATATGTTTGTTGGTGATGTTGAATCTGTATGTGTGTTCACAGATAATTTTACTCATGAAGACTTGATTGATTTTGAGGATACGGGTGTTATTTCTTTAAAATTTTCAAATGGAGCTTTGGGAACGATTAATTATACGGTGTGTAGTTATGATCATAACATGGAAGGATCAATTACACTGTTTGCTGAACATGGAACGGTGAAAATCGGTGGACAATATTTGAACACGTTAGAATATCAATCATTGAAAGATGATTATAAGATAATTTTTGATGAAACATCAAATCCAGCAAATGATTATGGTTTTTATAAGGGAAGTATGTCGAATCATGATAAAGTCTATGAAAATGTGATTGATGTGCTTACCAATGGAGGAATAATTCAAACCAATATGTTGGAAGGATTAAAAACCGTTCAAATCATTGAAAAAATTTACAAAGCAGCAAATAGGATGGATTGATGGGTATGAATCAACCGGTTCTCAAATCAGTTAGTATTCGTGATGTTGATTTTGGTGAGAATGTTACCGTTGTTCAACCAGTAAATCTGTATGAATGCAGTATTAAGGATAATTGTTTCATTGGGCCATTTGTTGAAATTCAGAAAAACGTTGTTATCGGTAAAAACACAAAAGTTCAATCCCATGCGTTTATCTGCGAACTTGTTACCATTGGAGATCATTGTTTTATTTCCCATGGAGTAAAATTCATTAATGATACTTTTTCAAATGGAAAACCTGCGGGTGGAGACAAGACGAAGTGGAAAAAAACAGTTATTGGTGACCATGTATCTATTGGAACGAATGCAACGATTCTTCCTGTTTCAATTACAGATCATGTTGTGATTGGAGCTGGATCAGTGGTTACTAAAGATATCACCAAACCTGGGATATATGCAGGTAATCCTACAAGAAAGATTCGATCGTTATAAATATTTAGTGTTATTTAAGAGGTGTTACATGGAGATTCCACTTGTTGATTTAAAAGCAAATTATGATTCGATAAAATCTGAAATCGATGAAACCATTCAAAACGTGCTTAACGACACAGCGTTTATCAAAGGATCATATTTAGAGGAATTCGAAGAGCATTTTGCTACTTTCTGTAACGTTAATCATGCGATTGGAACGTCTAGTGGGACAACTGCTCTTCACCTCGCGCTTCTTTCAGCTGACCTTAAACCAGGTGATGAGGTTATCACCGTACCGAACACGTTTATTGCTACAACTGAAACTATTAGTCAAGTTGATGGAAAGATTTGTTTTATTGATGTTAAACCTGATACCTGCCTTATTGATATTGATCAATTAGAACATCAAATTACTTCTAAAACCAAAGCTCTCATCATCGTTCACTTGTATGGTCAAATGCCGGATATGAAACATATCAGAGAAATCGCTGATGACCACGATCTCTTTCTCATTGAAGATGCAGCTCAAGCTCATGCTGCTGAATGGAATGGTCATCAACCAGGGTTTTATGGTGATGTTGCAACATTTAGTTTTTTCCCAGCGAAGAATTTAGGATGTTACGGTGATGGAGGAGCGATTGTTACAAATAATGATGAAATCGCCAAGTATACTCGATTACTTTTAAATCATGGTAGAACTGAGAAATATACGCATTATATTGAAGGATACAATTACCGGCTTGATGCATTACAAGCAGCTATTTTAAACACGAAATTACCGTATTTGAACAAATGGACGGATCAAAGAAGGAAACATGCAGCGTATTATTCATCCCACTTATCTGACATCGTTACACATCCAGTTGAAGCAAAGCATGCGAAACATGTGTATTATATGTATGAAATTCAAGCAGATCTCCGTGATCAACTCAGAGACTATTTAAGAAAACAAGGAATTCAAACTGGTATTCATTACCCAATTCCGTTACATTTACAACCTGCATATGAACATTTAGGTTTCCAAAAGGGAAGTTTTCCTGTATCTGAACACCTAGCAGAACACATTTTATCACTACCGATGTATCCTGAGCTTACTAGAAAACAACAAGATTATATTATTGATCACTTGCATCGATTTTACGATCAATAGAGTTAACATCGTGATTTTAAAAATGCTTTTATTTCTGTTGAAATATCTTTTTTTTCTAAAGCAAAATCAATGATTGCTTCAACATATCCTAATTTATCACCAATATCGTATCGTTTGCCATCGAATTCAGAAGCAAGAACCATTTGTAGTTGCTGTAAAATTTTGATTGAATCAGCGATTTGAAGTTCATTATTAACCCCTGGTTTTGTTTCTTTGATACATTGAAATATCTGTGGAGTAAAAACGTATCTGCCAATAGATGCTATCGTTGAAGGGGCAACGGAAGGATCGGGTTTTTCCACGATCTCATCAATTTCAAACACATCATGATTATCTTTGGAAAATGTTCGTTTTGCTTTAATTGAACCGTAGCGGTTTATTTTTTCTCGGGGTACTTCTTGAACAGCGATAACACTACTATTATATTCGTTATACACATCAATTAACTGACGGATACATGGTTTATGACTCTTAATGATGTCATCACCAAGTAACACAGCGAATGGTTCATTTCCAATGTGTTGTTCAGCTTGAACAATGGCATCTGGGAGTCCTTTCGGTTCCTTTTGCCTGATGTAGTGAACGTTAACCATGGATGAAATCTCATCGACAATGTTAAGTAACTTTCTTTTTTCTTTTTTCTTTAGATGCATGACGATTTCAGGGGATTCATCAAAATAATCTTCCACAGCTCGTTTCCCTCGACCAGTGATGATGATCACATCATCAATACCTGCATCTAATGCTTCTTTGACAACATAATGGATTGCAGGAGTGTCAACTAAAGGAAGCATTTCTTTTGGCATTGCTTTTGTAACTGGTAAAAATCGAGTACCAAGACCTGCTGCAGGAATAACTGCTTTTTTTACTTTCATCTTACCAACATACTCCCTCATATATTTCTGCTGTTTGTTTTATTTCAGGAACTCTTCGACCATCAATTACAAGTTTACCTGAATAATCTAATCGAGTAAATTCATCCCATGCAGTTGCAATAATGACTGCATCAGCATCAAGGACTTGCTTAGCATTCGTACAATAAGTAATTGTTGGAAACAACGTTTTCACATGTTGCATTGCTTGCGGGTCAAATGTTTTCACTTGCGCTCCTTCAGAAAGTAATGCGTTGATAATTGGGGTACTACGGCTATCACGGATGTCATCGGTATTAGGTTTGAATGCTAATCCAAGAACACCAATCGTTTTTCCTTTCAAATCAGGTAAATGTTTTTTTAAAATGGTAACTGCCTGTAAGGGTTGTTCTTCATTTGTTTGAATTACACTATTAATCATATGACTAGTAATATTATGTTGCTTAGCCCAGGCTCGTAGGGCTTGTGTATCCTTTGGAAAACAACTACCTCCCCAACCAATTCCAGCATTTAAAAACGATCGCTCAATACGTTTATCCAGCCCCATGCCGTCGGCAACATCATAGACGTCAATATCAAGGTATTTGCAAAAATTGCCGATTTCATTTATGAAACTAATTTTGGTGGCAAGAAAACAATTACTTGCATATTTGATCATTTCAGCAACAGAAACTGTAGTTTCAACGATGGGACATGAAAAATCTTGATATAATTCAGCAAGAAGCTTTCGGGTGTGTTCATCAATAAATCCATTTACAACTCGATCGGGATGTAAAAAATCATTAACCGCTACTCCTTCTCTTAAAAATTCAGGGTTCATTCCAACTCCAAAATCAACTCCTGTTTTTTTTCCAGAATTTTTTTCTAATAAAGGGATGAGATGTTTTTTCGTTGTGCCCGGAACCACAGTGCTTTTTATAACGACGCTATGAAACGTTTCTTTGTTCTGCATTTCCTTTGCTATTGAAATCGTTGCTTGGTCAACAAAAGATAAATCAATATCACCATTTGGTAATGATGGTGTACCAACACAAATAAACGTAACATCACTTTGTTGAATCGCTTGTTCATAAGAAGTAGTTGCTTCAATATTACCTGCATGATTTTGTAATAATGATTCTAATCCTTTTTCAAATATTGGAGAGATACCATTATTGATTTTCTTTACTTTTTCTTCATCAACATCAACACAAATAACATGATGACCAAGTGAAGCAAAACAAGCACCACTGACTAAACCAACATATCCAGTTCCAATGATTGAGATCTTCATCGTTCACGCAAAATAGCACGATTTCTTTTAAAGATATCCCTTATACTTGCCGCACTTTTTAAAGAAATTTTTAGAATTTTTTGTTTTTTTCCATTCAATTAAACATAATTTTAATCATAATGTTTCAAGTAAATCTTGAATAGCTTTTCGTACTGCTTCATCAGAAGTTAATGAAGGTTGCCAACCAAGATTTTTAATTTTATTAATATCAAATTGGAAATGTGGCACATCTCCTTTCCAACCTCGTTTTCCACCAGTATACGTAAAAGTAACATTCTCAAGTCCCATTTCTTCAACCACAAGTTCTGCAATCCGAGTGACTTCTGTTGTTGATTCCACTCCAAGATTAAATACATTCACTTCTTCATTTGCATGAGTGAATCCATGCATTATACCATCAACACACTCTGAAACATATAAATATGGTTTCTTTTGCTTTCCATCACCTAGTATTTCAAGGTCATGTGGATTTTGTCTGAGTTTATTAATAAAATCAACGATAACACCATGTGTTCCCCGGATCCCAACGACATTTGCAAATCGAAACATCCAAGCTTGCATATCAAATGTGTGGGCAAACGAACTAATAAGTCCTTCAGAAGCAAGTTTTGCTGCGCCATATACACTAATAGGAAGTAATGGTCCATAATCTTCAGGCAATGGTTTTGCAGGTGTTTCACCATAAATGACACTACTTGATGAAAACACGATTTTGTTCACATTGTTATTTCGCATAGCATCAAGTAAGTTATACGTTGCCTGCATGTCTTTTTCTGCCATTGAGGGATCATCTGGTCCACTACGAACATCCGGATTAGCAGCAATATGAAAAACAACATCCTGGTTTTTAATTTCCCGTTCAATCCGGTTTTTTTCAATCAGATCAGCTTTAATAAATAAAAAATTTGGATTATCAAAATGGTGAGCAATAAACCCTTTATTTCCACTGCTCAGATTATCAAACACAGTTACCTCATGTCCTTCTTGTAATAACCGGTCAACGAGATGACTGCCAATGAATCCAGCTCCACCTGTTACAAAACATTTCATCTTTATCTCAACCTATTTTATCTTTTTTAGCGGAACAAGTTTTGCTTTAAGATATTTTTCCTTTTCAACCAATGAAACCCTACGGTAAGGTATTTTTTTACAGATGTCCAATAACTTTTCCCCTGGTAAATATTACAACGTTTGAAATAGTTTAACCAGGTAAATGAGTTCATCTCCTTTTTCATCAACTGAGATTCAATGATGAGGAAAATACCAAAGATAAAACTCAAACTTATTACTATGAATTGTTCAATTAGATTCATCCCATCACTAAAGAAATGAATAGATGACAAATATAAAAATTATTTTGTTTTTTGATGTTTTTTTGTTATTAAGCGCAGTAATCCAAGAATAAAATTCACTCGTGGAACTGTGTTCATGTAATCAGTGTAGTCTTTGCCAAATTTGTTAATATTGTTTTTATCTTCCTGTATCATATCATAATATGTGAGAACAAGTATAGGTATTCCTAAAATGATAATTACTGGATGTTGAAATAAGAACATTGATCCAATCGCCCACAACATGAATGAAGAATATTGTGGATGACGCATAATAGCATAAATCCCAGATGTGACTATTTTTGTGGTATACACAAAACTTTTTCCTTTTTTAACACCGCCCTTTCGAGGAAAAGCAATCACTGGAGCAATACCAACTAATCCAGATAATAAAAAAATACCAATTCCAGTATATTCTAAAACTACGTATCTTGTATTGGTAGCAAAGAAAAAACCATAGATTAATTGAAAAATAAAAAAGATAATAGCAATAGTGGATGGTATTGCATCTTTTATAGTAAAATCTTCAAATGGTGGCATTATTTATGACAAATAGAAAAAGTTTATAAATTTTTTTTATGAATATAAGATAATTTATGTTTAATCTTTTTTAAGTTTATGTCATTTAATTTTATACAGGATCAATGAAAATGTAGGATTACATTTAGAATGGATTAATACGATTAAGCAGTATTGATTGTATATTCATATAAGCTAATAAATAAGCGGACCTGGCGGGATTCGAACCCGCGGTCTACAGCTTAGGAGGCTGTCGCCCTGT
>CAZOPW010000039.1:0-23362 GCA_964581795.1 uncultured Thermoplasmatales archaeon
CTGGCGACCTCCCGGTTATCAGCCGGGTGCTCCAACCGTGCTAAGCTACTCGCCCATGTAAACCCCATCTAAATCATGAATAATTTTTAAAATGTAATGTTTTACATTCCTTTCATGTCTACGGGTTTAAACCATGTGTATTATAGAACTGTTAAAAAACTTTACTGAATGTATTATCTTAATTACCATTGGAAAACCTTTAATTCAAAAAATAAAAAGAGTGATTGAGTAAAGAAAAATAATTCAATTTATTAAGTTTTCTAAAGAAAGTATTTATGGAGTTATTAGTTCCGGATGAAAGACAACTGGAGTTATCATATGAAAACAAAAACTGTAGAAAAGAATGCTTTATCACAATCAAAAGAATTCCTTCCAGCTGAACCTGCTGCACTTGGACTAACCGGTCTTGCTGTTGCTGCTTTAGTCATTGGATCTGGTTATCTAGGTCTTACATCAGGTGTTGATAAAGTACTTATGATTCCCTGGATACTTTTTTTTGGAGGAATTGCGCAATTAATTGCAGGTATCATGGATTTTAAAAGAAACAATATTTTTGGTGCAACAGTATTTACTATTTATGCACTTGCCATGTGTGCAATTGCTTTAACATTATTTTTCACTATTTTTGGAGGAGTAAATATTGATATTTCACATTATGGATTTGGATTGATCGGCATTCTTGTGTTTACTCTCATAGCAACAATTGCTTCCTTAATGACAAATAAAATTCTACTCATTATTCTAATCGTTGTTGATATTGCTGTCATCGGCCTAATTTTCCACTATCTAGCAGGTTCATCAGCAGTAATCGGGGGAATTTTCTTATTATTGACTTCAGCATTGTCTTTTTACGCTGTTTCAGCAATTTTAATTAATTCGCTTGCTAAAAAAACAATCCTTCCTTTAGGACACGCTGTGTGGAAACCATAAACTATATCAAAGAATCAAAAAATACTGATTCGAAATACTATAATTACTCCCTTTATTCTTTTTGGGCCCGTGGGGTAGCTTGGTATCCTTCTACCTCGGGGAGGTAGTAACCTGAGTTCAAATCTCAGCGGGCCCACTCCATTATTTAAATATTAAATTCAAATCATATATTTATACAACGATAATATTATTTTTACATTTTTGAATAACTTGTTTTTCAATGCAACCTGACAATATTTTATCTAGTCTGGATTTATCAGAATGATTAATAACAATAAGATCAGGATTGTATTCATCCATTTGATTTTTAATTATTTGAGAAATGTTACCTTTTTTTATCAATTTTTTTGTTGTGATATTTCGTTTTTCACTAACCTTATACAGTTTATCAGCGTATTGAGTTGACCGTATCTCTTGATCTTTTTGGAATTGATTTTCTAATTTTTCAACATCTTTTCTTCCAAGGTAACTTGAAACTGTTCCACTTGACTCTTTACGTTCAGCAATACTAAGGAGTAATACTTCTTTGGGTTTTTTTGTATCGAGTAATTGTTTAATTTTTTCAATACTTTTTTTACTATACGGTCTTTGGTAAAATGCAATCATTATCTTATCTAAGGAATTTTGATTTTTTTTCTTATTCATTTTATCACCATAAACCGATTATTTTCCACCATCCTAATCCAATGGTCATAAATATTGTGATACCAATCAAATTTAGTGTCAACCCAGGTTTTATAAAATCTTTAATTCCAAGAAATCCTGTGTCATACACCATTGCAGAACCAGGTGTACCAATAATAAACATTAATGCAAATGCAGATGGTAGTGCTACAACATACATTCCAGTTTTTGCTGAGAGACCAATACTAGTGAACACCGTGAGCGTTATTGGAAGAATTGTACCGGTTGCTGCACTATTACTCATAACTTCAGATAAGAAAATTGTAAGAGTAACAACGACAAAGATTACGAGGAATGGATTAACTGAAACAAATTCGATTAGACTCTGAGCGATAAATGAGCTAGCTCCTGTTTCTGTAAGGGAAAATGCAAGAGTAATTGCTCCTGCATATAAGAATATAATTCCCCAAGGTAATTTATTTTCAACATCCTCCCAATTTAAAGTATTCGTCACTCCAAGGAGTCCTGCGATAAACACAGCAACAGTAGCCATACCAATAATTGTGCCAAAAAGACTCCAAAGGATAAAAGCTAGAATGAGGAAAAAAAGGACTTTTATTTCCCCAAATGAAATTGACCCCAATTTTTCAACTTCTCGATGTAAATAATGTTGTAAATAATTCATATCAATTTGTTCTAGAGGATAAAAATATCTTATCACAAAATAGACAAATAAAATCATAATAAGAACAATTGGAATTGCAGCAATAAACCAGTCTAGGAAACTAACAGTTTGACCTGTAGATTGATAATAAATTGAAATGGCCAAAGGATTTCTTGCTCCGCCTAATAATGTTCCCATACTTCCGATTGATGAACCATATGCTAAAGAGAGAAGAATGGCTTTTGAAAAATTTGTACCTATCATTTCTTTTTTAGCTGCTCTTAGGACACTTAAAACAATAGGTATTAATAATGCTACAACTCCATGAGCAGGCATCATCATTGATAAAAAAGCACTTATCAGGACAGTTCCAAATAAGAAGGTGGTTGGTTTAGATCCAAACTGTTTAAGAAATTTTAAAGCTATTCGTTTATCTAAATTATGTTTACTTAATGAAAATGCTAAAATGATAGCACCAAGTAAGAAAAAGATTGTACTTGATCCAGCACCTTGGAATGCATTTTGAGGAGTAAGGACACCAGTTCCAACAAGTAATACCGCAATGAAAAAGAATATCATGGGGAATGAAACAGGTCTAGTGATCCAGAGAGTGATAGTAAATGCAAAAACAGCAAGTGCATATTGTCCAGTCTGTTGTAATCCTTCAGGTGTGGGGAGAAGCGATATCGTAATAAACAGGCTGATAGCAATTAAAATAAAGATCCATTTTTGTTTATTTTCATCGGTTAGTTTTGATTTTACTGTTTTTTTAAGATTTAAATCCACTAATTCTTCCATCCAAAGAAATTATTAATGAAATAATTGTTTAATTTTTCGATATTACTTTTTTTATTTAATAGAAATTATTTGAGAGATTTTTTTATTGTTGATTTTTTTTTAGTAATACATATTTGGAACGTTTTCTTTTTGTGCTCTTGGTATCTGCTGGGTTTGTTTTAAATTTTGTTTGATATTCTTTTCAATTTTTTCTGCTTTTTCATATAATGGTTTCAAGTCTAAGTTTACACCAGGTAACATGTCATCAATTTTTTCTAATAATCTTCCTGCGGCTCTAGAATCGGGATATGCAAGATGTGCTTCTGTGAGCATACAAATCATATTCTTGTTTCTTTCTGTTTCAGCGGATAGAAATGCACCCGTGAATCCTGCGATCATACCGTTTTGGATTTTTTCAATATCATATTTATTTAAAATATCAATCATGTCAGAATTACTGCCTACACCGTACACGTCAACTTGGTCTTCACTTTTATCAGTTGATTTTAATCCTTCAAGTCCAAGAAACATCGACACATTTTTTTCATCCGTCCAATCTACTATCTTCTCGATTAATGGATTTACTATTTGTGGAGGTATTGGAAATTCAGAAACGATAACGACTAAATTATCACAAATATCATTTTCACTGCAGATTTCTTTACCGGCATGATATATTCTTACTGGTGGAATTGGTTTTGATTTTCTAATTAATACTGATGGCATAAAATATTTTGAATTAATGGATCCTACACGTTTTAAGTCTAGAGAGTTAGAAATATAATTTCCTGCGATAGAACCAATTAAACCTACTGTTGGAAAACCGAGTATTACCAATGAGTTGGATATATCGATATCTTCATCCAAATTTATTGTGATTTCGTCCATGTTCAATTCACCATTATGACACAGAAAATAAAGATATAAAGTAATACCTTCAAAAAACATTAAAAACAATTTAAATTAAGAAAAAATGATTAAGTTTTATTTTATGATGATCTTATTTTGGCCAATAATTATTTGATATCTTTTTCATCTGTATGACCTCCTTTATACAATTAATTATAACTTAAATTTTATTTGTTATTGAGTCATTTATTTATATAATAGATAAAATAGTTATTTTCGATGGTGAGGTTGAGAAGAGCCTTATGGCAAAAAAATATTTTTGCATCCCATCCCATCCACTCCCCATCTTTCCTCTAAGAAAGAACCTTGGTAGTCATAAAGGCTCTTCACAAACTTCTACAATGTTAAATGTGAATGAAATATTTTTTATAAATTTTCAAATGAAAATATTTTTTTCATTATTTGATAAACTTTAATTCAATTTAGACATGAATTAAATTTGCCTATATAGGATGATTTTTAATATATTATAAATTTATTGTTAAATTGTTTTTAAGTTATTATTTTATAGTGTTTTTATACTTTAATCTCTTAATGAAAACAAGTGTTCAAATAGGCACATTACTTGATATTCCGATACGAATTCACTTCACGTTTTTGTTTATTTTGGCTTTATTTGCATGGGTTTTTTCAATTGAGACTGTGACAATATACGGATTTACTATTGGATTTGGAGATTTTGCTATTTCATTAGGATTTAAAGCTTTAGCTGGAGTCATAGCTGCAATTCTTCTTTTTGCTTGTGTATTATTACATGAATTAGGGCATTCATATGTCACCCAAAATTTTGGTCATAAAATTAACAGAATTACGTTATTTGTTTTTGGTGGGTCTTCAGAATCTGAAGATATTCCAAAAAAACCAAATAAAGAATTTAGAATCGCTCTGGCTGGTCCACTAGTAAGTATTATACTAGGATTATCATTTTATTTGATATATTATTTAACAAGACTATTAGATGGTAATGTTATAATTTCGATTTTTTCAACAATGTTTGGGACATTGTCTTTTTATAACTTATTATTGGCGGGATTCAACTTAATTCCTGCCTTTCCAATAGATGGAGGACGTTTATTAAGAGCTGCTTTTGCGACAAGAATGGACTATCAAAAGGCAACAAAGACGGCAGCAAACATTGGAAAGGGTGTTGCAGTTGCCATGGCTATTTTCGGGATTTTTTATAATATATGGTTGGTGTTAATTGCGATTTTCATTTTCTTTGGGGCATCTCAAGAACAAAAAACGACAGAAATATCAAATGTTCTGGAAGGAAAAAGAATCCAAGATATAATGAAAAGGAAAATCGATTCAGTATCACCTGAGGCAAGCCTTAACAAAGCATACGAATCGATGGAGGAAAACAGACAGTTTACATTTCCAGTAATACAAAACAATGAGCTCATTGGAATAATTACTCCTGACGATTTGAAGACCGTGGATAAAGATAAATGGGATTCAGTACAAGTTAGAGAAATAATGAGTGAAAATGTTTCGACTGTTTCACCTGAAGAAGATGCTTTTTCAGTATTTAAAAAAATAATGAAAGAAAAAACTGATAGGATTTTTGTTGAAGATAAAAATGAATTAGTTGGAATGATTTCTCGAAACGATTTAATAAAAGCAATCAAATTTTATGAAGCTAGTAAATAAAAAAATATTAAAGAAAGGTTGATTTGTATATATGAAAGAATATGATGTTGTTGTAATAGGAGATGGATCTGGCTCTTCAATTGTTCAAACTGCACTCAATCATGGATCAAATGTAGCATTAATAGATAAACCACCAATTGGAGGTACTTGTCAAAACTATGGGTGCATTCCAAGTAAAATGTTGATTTATCCTGCAGATATTGTCGCAGAGATTCAAAACGCAAAGAAACTAGGAGTCTATACAGAAATAACAGATATTGATTTCAAATCAATTATGGAACGAATGAGAAGAGATCGAAAAGAAAGTCAGCAATATCAACAAAATGGAATAAAAAACGTATCAAATCTTGATTATTATCCTGGAGAATGTTTTTTTATAGATGATTACACTCTTTCAATTAATAACGAAAAAGTCAAAGGAAAAAAAATTTTTATAGCTACAGGTGCGCGTCCGTTAATTCCACCAATTAATGGTATTGATGATGTTGATTATTTAACAAATGAAACATTACTTGAATTAGAAGAACGACCTAAAAGTTTAATTATTATTGGTGGAGGATATATTGCAGTTGAGTATGCTCATTTTTTTTCAGCGATGGGAACGAAAGTCACTATTTTAGAAAGGGAAAATCGACTTGTTGCAAGTGAGGAACCTGAGATTTCTAAGCTATTGGAAAAGGAATTAATGAAAAGAATGAGCGTTTATACAGGTGTAGAAGTAGTTGAGATAAATCAGGATAAGGATTTATTTAAAGTAAAAGGAGAAGATAAAGAAAACAAAGAAAAAGAATGGTTTTCTTCACAAAAGGTTTTAATTGCAGCGGGAAGAAAGTCAAATGCTGATATTTTAAAAGTATCAAATACAGGTGTTGATGTTAACTCAAAAGGATATATAAAAGTAAATGATTTTTTTGAAACGACAAAAAATAATATTTGGGCTTTTGGAGATGCTATTGGAAAACAAATGTTTAAACATGTGGCAAATGAAGAAGCATTAATTGTAGGGAATAATGGTTTTCATGATGAAAAAATGAAAATGCGGTATCATGCAGCACCACATGCAGTTTTTTCATATCCTCAGATTGCTTCAGTTGGACTTACACAGCAAGAAGCTAAAAATGAAGGCCATGATCTTTTAATTGGATCAGCTAGTTACGATCAAGTTGCTAAAGGCATTGCTATGATGGAATCAAATGGTTTTGCAAAAGCAATTGTAGATAAAAATGATTTACATATCCTTGGATTTCATATTATTGGTCCATATGCTCCGATATTAATCCAAGAAGTAATTACGATTATGGAAGTTAAAGGGCAAGTTGGCCATCTTGGTCAAGCAATGCATATTCACCCGGCATTACCAGAACTCATTCAACGAACATTAGCAAATTTAAAGGAAGTATAAAGCATGAAACATGTCGAAGGAGAAAATAAAGGAGACGTTTTATTATATGCCATTAGTACCTGTGGTTGGTGTAAAAAAACTAAGAAGTTATTACAAGAATTGGATGTATCCTATAATTATGTTGACGTTGATTTATTAGACGATGATGAAAAAGAAGATATTAAACAGCAAGTTAAGGATTGTAATCCGCAACTATCATATCCAACATTAAAGATTAATGATGCATGTATTATTGGTTTTAAAGAACAAAAAATAAGGGAGGCATTAGAAAAATGAATGGTAATGCTGATATAAAAAATGAAGACGTTGATAAGTTATTTAAGCGATTAGATAAAGAAGCTGAAGAATCTGGATATCATCTTAATCCAGATACTGAGTTTACTAAAGATTTAGTGAAGGGATTATTAATTAATGAAAATCGATATGGGTATTGGGCATGTCCTTGTCGACTTGCATCAGGTGATAAAAATGAAGATTTGGATATTATTTGTCCCTGTGATTATCGTGATGCAGATCTTAATGAATATGGAAATTGTTATTGTGCTCTCTATGTTTCAAAAGATATTAAAGAAGGAAATAAGGAACCACAATCTATTCCAGAACGTCGGCCAGCTAAAGAAAAAAGAGCTCAACATGAAGAAAAACGATCAGGTGAAATCTCTAAAATTTTAAGAGAGGAAATTTCAGAACCGGTTTGGCGTTGTCGAGTTTGTGGTTATCTTTGTGCTCGAAAAGAACCTCCTGAAGTTTGTCCCATTTGTTATGCAAAAAAAGATCGTTTTGAACGATTTTTAGTCTAATCTTAAAAATCTGATGAAAAACTATTTGAATAAAAAGTAACAATAAAAATGTGAAAATGGTTCAATGATCTAGGTGATAAATATAGCATTGTCTGAAAAAAAAGAACAAAAAACTTCAAATAATGAATTAAAGCATCCTGTTTATTTATTTGATAATTTTAATCAAATTGCTTATGCAGCAGATCCACATACCTATGATATATTATACGCAAATGTCTATCTGAAGAAATTATTAGGTGAAAATCCAATTGGAAAGAAATGTTATGAAATTTTTCATAACATGGATTATCCATGTGATTTCTGTACAAATAGTCAAATTTTAGATGACAAGAATAAACCATATGAATGGGAACATTATAATCCAGTTCTTAAAAAGTATTTTCTAATCAACGATCAGATCATTGAATGGGTTGATGGTCGAGATGTTCGTTTTGAATTTGCAATTGATATTACAACCTTTAAAAATAAAGATAAAAAATTAGTAGAAAGAATTGAGGAAAATGAGGAACGATTTCGTTTAGCTCAAAAAGCAGCAAATATAGGAACATGGGATTGGAATATTGCAACGAATGAATTGATTTGGGCTGATGAAATTAATGAAATATTTGGTGTTACTAAAGAAAATTTTAATGGAACATTCGATTCATTTTTAAGTTATGTTCATCCTGATGATCGTAAATACGTAACTGATTCAGTTGAGTATTGTTTAACTGATAATAAAGAGTATGATATTGAACATAGGATAAACTGTCCTAATGGTGAAATGAAGTGGGTTAGAGAAAAAGGCGATATCATAAGAGATTCCGATGGAAAACCAATTCGAATGATTGGTATTGTTCAGGATATTACTAAAAGAAAAAAGATAGAAGATAAAATGACTCGATTAAATTTTAATTTACTCCATCAAACAGCAGAATTAACTGCAGTTAATAAGGAATTAGAAGCGTTTAGTTATTCTGTTTCACATGATCTACGAGCACCCTTACGAAGTATTGACGGTTTCAGTCAAGCATTACTAGAAGATTACGAAGATGTTTTAGATTCAGAAGGAAAAAATTATTTACATCGAATTAGAAATGCTACAGAAAGGATGGCTGAATTAATCGATGGACTTTTGAAATTGTCCAGAATAACACGTCGACAAATTAAAAAAGAAAAAATTAATATTTCAAAAATTTCTGATTCATTTGTTAAATCTCTTAAGGAGAATAACCCGAATAGAGATATTAATATTAACATACAAGACAATTTATATGTATATGGAGATAAGCATCTAATTCAACTAGTTATTGATAATCTAATTAGTAACGCTTGGAAATTTACTAAAAAAGAAGAAAAACCTCAGATTGAGATTGGTAAAACGAAGAAAGATGGAAAAGACGTGTTTTTCATATCAGATAATGGTGTTGGTTTCAACTTGGACTATGCAGATAAATTATTTGCGCCGTTTCAACGTTTTCATACATCTGATGAATTTGAAGGAACAGGTATTGGATTGGGGATTGTATCAAGAGTTATTAATAAACACGGTGGAGAAATTTGGGTTGATTCAAAAGAAGGCGAAGGAACAACGTTTTATTTTACATTTCAGAAAAAAAATAATGAAGGTTGAATTATGAAGAAAAAAATTAATGTGTTATTGGTAGAAGATTCAGAAGATGATGCAATTTTAATAAATCGTGAATTAAAGAGAAATGATTTTGAAATTGAACAAAAACGGGTTGAAACATCTCAAGATATGAAAGAGGAATTGAAAAAGAAAAATTGGGATGTAGTAATAGCAGATTATGCACTTCCTAAGTTTAGTGGTATTGATGCATTGAAAATGCTAAATGAATCTAATCTTGATATTCCCTTTATTTTGGTTTCAGGTAAAATAGGTGAGGATACTGCGGTTGAAGCGATGAAAACAGGTGCTGATGATTATATTATGAAAAGTAATTTGAAAAAACTTAGTCCTGCAATAAAACGTGAACTTCAGGATTATGAAACAAGACGAGAGGAAAAAAAAGCAAAAAGAAAAGTTGAAAAGTATCATAAGGAACTTGAAAAAATCAATAAAAAATTGAAAAACGAGATTTCTGAAAGAAAAGAAGCAGAAAAAAGTGCAATTGAATCAAAAGAATATCTTCAAAATGTAATCGATAGTACTTCCAAAATTATTATTTCAGTGAACAATAACGGTCGAATTACGATTTGGAATCAGATGGCTGAAAAAATTACTGGTTATAAACAAAAAGAAGTAGATAATAGAACAATAAGTAAATTACAAACATTTAGTGATTCTCAACAAATAAACGATGCAATGAAAGATATATCTGATGGCAAAAAAACAAGATTTGATTCTGTGGTTATTTCCAAGGATAACGCAAAAAAGATAATCAGATTACAAGGATCATTATTAAAAGGTCAAAAAAATAATAAAATTGGTATTATTTTCATTGGAGAAGATATTACAAAAGATGCGGAAATGCATGGTAAACTCTTAGAAGGTAATAGCTATCTAGTTCCTCATAAACAACTTGAATCTGCTATTACTTTATTCGTTGATTTGGTTGGATCTGATCATCAAGGATTGTTCATTTCACGAATGAATCCTGAAGTTTTACATTCACTTCTCCCATCAACTTCAAATATTCAAGTAAATTTACTGAGTGAAGAAAAACTATCAGATTATTCAAATATTTCAGATTTAGATACCTTAATTCAGGAGATTAAGGATTTTAGTAAGAAAAACAATAATTCCATAATTTTACTTGATGGCACTCATTATTTATTAACTAAATATTCTTTTAATAAGTTTATTTCAGCGTTATATCTCTTGAATGAACATATCATTAAAAATAAATCTATGATGTTTATTCGATTTGATCCTGATGTGGTAAATAATTATCAAATGGCGGTTATTGAAAACGAGTTGCATGCCTTACCCAGTCAAAAAATAAAAGGGATTACACTTGAAGATTCTGTTTATGAAATTTTAAAATTTATTTATCAGCAAAATCAGAATAATGCATTAGTACCATTTAAAAAAGTAATGTCTAAATTTAAGATTTCATATTCAACTGCAGCTAAACGTCTTGAAGGTCTTGAAGAGAAAGGATTAATATTTACAAGAAGGCAAGGTAAACTTCGAGCGATATATATTTCTGAAAAAGGAAAAACTTTATTACAAAAAAGGGAAATTGCAGAGTGAACACAATCCAACAAAAAATAATAAGTTAATATATAAATCATTCATTGTTTAAGTAAATCTTAGACCAATACGCATTTATTATCTGAAATTTTATTTAATAATTAATTAGGTTGGTAATACTATCCGTAGGAAAAAAATATTGCTAGTTGAAGATAATCCAGATGACATGGAATTAGCTAAACGAGCATTTAAAAAATTTACCAAAGAGAATCGCTATGATTTAATCACTGCTCAAAATGGAAAAGAAGCAATTGAATATCTTCAAAATAAAACCTTACCAAAATTTATATTACTTGATTTGAAACTTCCAATCGTTGACGGTTTTGAAGTTATGAAATTTGTCCGCTCGTATGAACAAACAAAATTAGTCCCCGTTATTATCTTAACTTCATCAACCGAAGAAAGTGATATTAATCGGATATATGAATTAGGAGCCAACAGTTATATTCAAAAACCAATTAATTATAAATCATTTTTAGAAGTTGTCAAAACAATTAGTTCATATTGGATAAAAATTAATGAGGATCCCATTATTGAATAAAATTCTTAAAAGTGTTTTTTACATATTTTACATATTGATTTAAGATATTATTTTATAAATTGTATAGAATGTTATGAAATGAATCGCTTATGATTTCAAATGATGATGAAAATAAGAACGCGAATAATTCAAAAAAACAGAAAGATTTCAATAGAATCTTCTTTGCTGTCGAACGAATCATGCAAAAGGCATTTAAAGATTTAACGATGCACAATTTGAAACCGGGAAATGTGTATACATATGGTTTCAATATACAAATAAAAGATGATGGCACGCCTCATATTAAAAAGGTTGAAGATTACAAGAGCAAAAAATCTCATCCATTAATGAGATTCGATGATTCAAATGATTCAAATCCAGTGTTTGATTGTATCGAACACGCTGATTCAGTAACAGTGACTACTGAAATCTTTGGTGTTGATAAAGAAGACATCAGGATTTCAATTCATGGAAAACAATTAGTGATAGATATTGATCAAGATAACTGGCGATGTAAGGAATCTATTGAACTTCCATGTGCGGTTTATCCCCAGATGATTAAGTATACATTTAACAATGGCATACTTGATATTATTATGAAAAAGAAATATTTATTTTAAAATATTTTTTACATTTTCTCATTAATATATTTAAAGATAAAGATGTGGCGTTAAATGGATGAAAATAATAAGCAAATTGGTACTTTCGCTGGTAAAATTTGGAATATGCTTAATGAAAGTGGACCACTTAATCAAAAAGAGATTATCGAAAATATAAAATTAGAAAATTTTGAATTTTTTCTTGGTCTTGGTTGGTTAATAAAAGAAAATAAAATTAACAAATCAAAACAGAATGGTATGTATCAACTTGGCGATTCAAATTTAACTGAAGAAATTTCAAAGAACGCAGAATTAATCAAAAATAAATTTAAAAATCAAAGTAAAAAAAATGTCGCTGAAATATCGAAAAGTACGGAATTAAGACCAAGAGAAGTATATACTGCATTAGGTTGGATTGCAAGAGAAGGAAACTTAGATATCTTTGATGATAAGACTTTGCAAAAAAAATATAGTATAAAAGAATAAAATACTTGTTTAAATTGCGATATCCAAATCGATGAGATTTACCATTTTTTTATATTGATTCCGAATGGTCACTTCGGTCACATGAGCTATTTTGGATATTTGATCTTGTGTCCGTTTTTCACCGCAAAGGATTGAAGCAACATAAATTGCTGCAGCTGCGATACTAATTGGACTACTTCCACTATTTTTTTTATCACTTAAGAACGTATCAACTAATTCTCTTGCTTTTCGATTTGTTTCCTCTGAGAGGTTTAATTGGCTTACGAATCTGTTCATGTAGTCGTGAGGTTGTGTTGGAAGAAGTTTTAAAGGTAATTCTTTTGCGATATGACGATAATTTCTCCCAATTTCTTTTTTGCTAATTTTTGATGCATTACTTATTTCATCTAATGTTCGTGGTATATTGCATTGTCGACATCCAGCGTATATAGCAGCGACTGCAACGATTTCAATACTTCTTCCCCGTATTAGATTATCTTTTGCAGCTTTTCTGTATATTGCAACAGCGTTTTCACGAACTGATCGAGGTAAATTCATAATTGAAGATACTCTTGATATGTGTTGAATTGCTTGTTTGACACCGTGGAGGTAACCACTTCTGATTTTTGTTCGTTTATGCCATTTTCTGAGACGATACATTTGGGCTCTATTTCTTTTTGGAATAGCATTTCCGTAATGATCTCTGTTCTGCCAGCTTATAGACGTACTTAGTCCTTTATCAAAGATAAGCTCATTCATTGGTGATCCTGTTCGTGCTCGATTATTATATTGTTCTGTATCATATGCTCGCCATTCTGGCCCATAATCAATCATATTATCGTCGATAACTATGCCACAATCTTTACAGATGAGTTCTCCATGCTCACTATCCTTTTCAAGATTATTGCTGTTACATTCTGGACATTTATCTTTTTCGTGAACTTTTAATTTTTGTCTCATAATTTATCACTTATTTGTAAATAGATGGGTGGCGGGAATTGAAGAATGGTGGAAGAAAATCATAATAATTTTAAATCCTTTGAAAATAAAATCTCCACCATCTATCAACGTTTAGCGTTAACTATATTTGTAACCGGTAGTATTTAAAACTTTCGTATAACGTTAAACGTTAACTATTAATAATGCTGAATCATTTAATATCAATGATGTTTGAAGAGGATTGTCTCACTAAAATTGAAGGGCAAAGGGGATTTTTCCAAATACTTTTAGCACTAAATGAAGAATCAGAACTACTACAAAGTCAACTTTACAATAACAAACCACTTCTTTCAATTAGCAATAATGCTACCGCATTAAGGGCAATAAATCTTCTTGTAAAATATAATTTAATCACTGTAAAAAAGAAAAGGGAAAGTAACGGTAAGTATTATGTAATTACTGATAAAGGGAGAAAATGTGCTGAATTATTTATGCAGTTACATGAATTAATACAACATTAATAGTAAAAGTAATTTTATATTTTTACTATTTTATCCTAGTAATTTCTAGTATAAAATTTAATTTTAACCTTTTTTTGAATAGAATAGGTGAAAATAAGCTAATAACCTAGCAAACTTTAATTAATATTACGATAATGTTAGCTATAAATCATAAATATTGTTGGGGAGAAAGAGTGGTAAAGGAAATATTTAATAATAAACCACATAATAATTTCGAGAAGGTGGTTAAAAATGCACCTGCGGGTATCTATGAAATTGATTTGATAAATAGAAAAATAATCAGTGTCAATGATATTGTTGAAAGATATACTGGATATTCAAAGAATGAACTTATTTCTATGGATTCAATGGATCTTCTTACTGATTCATCAAAAAAAATATTTGAAAAACGGTTAAAGGCATTATCTCAAGGAAAAGATGTAAAAGAACAAGTCGAATATCAAATTAAAAACAAGGATGGGAATGTTTTTTGGTCATCACTTCATGTCAACATCATTAGAGAGAATGGAAAAGCGAAACGTGCCATTGTTGTTGCTCACGATATAACTGAAGGGAAGAAATTAGAGGCGGAATTTAATCGTACGAATGTTTTATTATCTTCATTATTAGAACATGCACCAATTGGGTATGCTTTCTTAGATAAAGATTTAAACTTTAAGATTGTAAATGAAAAATTAGCTCAAATCAATGGCATTCCAAGAAAGAGCCACATTGATAAAAATGTAAAAGAACTACTTCCAACACTATACCCAACACTAAGAAAAATAATTGATGAAATACATAAAACAGGGAAACCCGTATTAAATCACGAATTTAAAGGAGAAACACCATCATCGGATGGCACAGTACGATATTGGAATGAAAGTTGGTATCCTATACATGACGATTCTGATTATCTTATTGGATATGGAGCAATAGTAGAAGAAACAACAAATAAGAAAAAAATGGAGATCTCATTAAAAGAAGAACAAATGAGATTAAGAGAAGCAGAAATAATTGGTAAGATAGGTCATGTAGAATTTGATGTTGAAAATTCAAAAATTTTTTGGTCAGATGTTGTGTATGAGCTTTATGAAAGAGACCCAAAACTAGGGCCACCTTCTTATGAAGAAGTAATGGATATGCATCCAATTGCTGAGTCAAATTTATTGAAAAAATTAGTTCAACGAGCTATTAAAAAAGGAAAGAAATACGAATTAGATTTAAAACCAAATTTACCTTCAGAAAAAAAAGTCTTTTTCCATATCATAGGGAAACCAGAAGAGAATAAAGATGGAAAAGTAACTCGAATCATAGGGACGATTCAAGATATAACTCATCGGAAAATATTGGAAAATTCTTTAATAGAAAGTGAAGAAAGGTTCCGACTATCACAAAAAGCAGCTAAGGTAGTGAGTTGGGATTGGAATATAAGAAGTAACAAGATTCGATGGTTAGGTGACATCAAGGAAATATTTGGGGAAATTTCCCGAGATGAAATAGAGGATTATGAAAAATTCTTAAAAATTATATATCATGAAGATAAAGCTCATGTTCTTAATGTTTTAAAAAATTGTAATTCAAGGAAAGATGAATTTTGGGTTGAACATCGAATACAAAAAAATGACGGCTCTATTCGATGGGTTGAAGAAACTGGAAAAATACAATTTGATAAAGAAAAGAAACCTTATCGAATGATGGGTTTAACTAAGGACATTACTCGTGAAAAAGAATTAGAGCAATTACAACTACTACTTAACAAAGAGGTACAAAAGGAAAGAGATTTATTAAAAGTAATCATGGAAAATACAGATGCTCTTCTTGCGTATCTAGATCCGGAATTCAATTTTATAAATGTCAATTCTGCTTATGCTCAAAAAATTGGTTTAAAAGAAGATGATTTGATTGGAAAAAACCATTTTGATTTGTTCCCAGATGAAGAAAATAAAAAAATATTTAAGGAAGTTTGTAGAACTAAGAAAAGAGTTGAATTTAAGGCAAAACCATTTAAATTACCTCATAGTGAGAATGTATCATTTTGGAATTGGTCTCTTAATCCAATTTTAGATAAAGAAAACGAAGTTATTGGATTAGTACTGTCTATAATTGATGTGACGTATATTAAAAATAAGGAAGAGCAAGTTAAAAAATTAAATAATGCGTTAATTAAGAGGACCACTGAACTAGCTAGAATTAATAATGAATTGGAAGCATTTACATATTCAGCCTCTCATGATTTACGTGCACCATTAAGAAGCATAAACGGTTTCTCAGAGATTCTCTTAGAAGATTATAAGGATAATCTAGATGAAGAAGGAGTAGATTATCTTCAACGAATATGTAAATCAACGGATAAAATGTCTCAACTTATCAGTGATCTATTATCTTTATCTCGTATTTCAAAAACTGAAATGAAAAATGATTCTGTAAATCTTAGTCAACTAGCTGAAGAAATTATTACTGAGCTTAAACAAAAGGATCCTCACCGGAAAGTAATTGTTAATATTGAACCTAATGTTATTTCCGAATGTGATAAGAATCTTTTACAAATAGTGTTAAATAATCTTATAGGTAACGCTTGGAAGTTCACTAAAAATGAATCTGAACCAGAAATTTCATTTGGGACAACTAGAAAAGACAATGAAATAATGTATTTTGTATCGGATAATGGAATTGGTTTTGATGAAGAATACGCTGAAAAAATATTTATTCCTTTTCAAAGACTTCATAATGAAAAAGAATATCCCGGAACTGGAATTGGATTGACATTGGTAGCCCGGATTATCCATAAACATAATGGAGAGATAATAGGAAAAGGGGAGGAAGGAAAAGGTGCGACATTTTATTTCACTGTTAATCCTGAATTTAAAAAATGATAAACATGATGAAATTTTACATTAATACTATGGCTTTTTGATTAATGAAAATTTGTTATCTTAACTAATTTTAAATCAAATGATAAATGAAATTAAATTAATATTATATAGTAACTCTTAAAATAAAATATTATAGATGTATAATAGAAAAACAGTACTATTAATCGAGGATTCTCAAGATGATATCGCATTTACACGTAGAGCTATAGATCATAGTGCACATGATATCAAACTCATTGAAATAACTGATGGTCAAGAGGCCATTGATTTTTTATTCAATACTGGTAAATATTCAAATAGAAATACATCAGATATACATCTAATCTTACTAGATATTAATATACCAAGAATTTCAGGATTGGATGTATTAAAAAAAATAAAATGTAACAAATTATTTAGCACAATACCAATCGTCATATTAACCTCATCAAGCAATAGAAATGATATCATTGAAGCTGGAGAAAATGGTGCTAATAGTTATATTCAAAAACCATTAACGTATGCAAAGTATGAACAAATACTTCATAATATTTTTTCTTACTGGTTTGATATCAATAAAAATATATTAAACTATAAAACTCAAGATTTAACGAATAATTTTTAGAAATATTAATACTAGTAACATATGATTTTTAAAAAAATAAATTTAACGATTCAATGTATTTTTAAATTAAATTTGATATTGTATTTAGGTGTTTTTAAATATAAAAATTCATTTTTCTAATAATATATATGAAAAACAAAAAAATATCTAGACACCAGATGAAAAAAATAAAGCTCTACTCATTTGATCGTCTCAAGACTTTGAGTGATTGATATATATGAAACCTATAGAACACCTAATGCAGGAACATAGAAGAATCGAGAAAGTAGTAGATGAATTGAAACTAGAATTACAAAACCAACAAAGAACGCAGACGCCCAATACAGGAAAAATAATGACTGCTATAGATTTCTTTCAAACTTATGCTGATTTAACACATCATGGGAAAGAAGAAAATATCTTTTTTGCTAAATTAAAAGATAAGGAATTATCTGAAGAACATAAAACATTATTAACAGATTTAATAAATGATCACGAACAAGCACGATTACTTGTAAATCAATTAAAACAACAAAACGAGTTATATCGAAAAGGAGAAGAAAATATTGTTCACAATATGTCAAATACAATTCAAAAACTAACTATATTATATTCTGAACACATTAAAAAGGAAGAAGAACACTTCTTCAGATCAGTCATGAATAATTATTTTTCCAAAAAGGATCAAGAAAAAATAATCAATGAATTCAATGAATTTGATAAAAAAATGATTCATAAAAAATATGATGGAATAATTGAACATATACAAGAATTATAATTTTTTTTCAAGTATTATATTCATGTTGAGAAAAATGAATACCAACGTATATTATACTTATTTTCTACTTGAATTTAAGTTATTATTTAATAACAAACAAATCATAAATCCATTTTGATATTCATGAAAAGAATAGCTCTTAATGGATTAGGAAGAATTGGTCGTCTAACTTTACATCATTACATAAAAAATGACTCAGAAGATGTTGAGATTATTGCTGCAAATGATTTAACCTCAACTGAAGATTTGGTTTATTTATTAAAATATGATTCTGTTTACGGTGTCTATCCATATAACATAGAAAATAATAAAGATACCATAAAAATTCAAAAAGCAGATAATAAAAAATTTGAAATAAAAGTATTTCACGAAAAAAATCCATTAAACTTACCATGGAAAGATCTTGACATTGACATTGTCTTAGAATGTACCGGTGTTTTTAGAAGACGAGAAGATGCCGCAAAACATCTTGAAGCCGGCGCATCGAAAGTAATCATTAGCGCTCCTTCAAAAAGTGCAGATATAACTATTGTTCAAGGAGTCAATCATAATAAATACAATGCATCAAAACATGATATAATATCAAATGCTTCATGTACAACCAATTCACTGGCGCCAGCGGTCAAAGTAATAAATGATAACTTTAAGTTAAAACATCTTTTAGTAACAACAATACACGCATATACTACTAGTCAAAATATTGTTGATGGTAATTCCCGGAAACGTAGACGGGGAAGGGCAGCAGCAGTAAACCTTGTTCCTACCACAACAGGTGCTGCCAAAGCAACTGAACTTGTTTTACCCGAGTTAAAGGATAGAATGGATGCAATGGCTGTAAGAGTTCCTGTTGTTGATGGAGCCATCACCGATATTGTAGCTGAACTAGATGAAGAAGTCACAATAGAAGATATTAATAACGCATATAACGAAGCATCAAAAAATGAATTAAAAGGGATTTTAAGGTACACTGATGAGGAACTAGTTTCATCAGATATTATTGGCGATAATCATTCAGGTATTGTGGATGGAAAATCAACAAAGGTAATAGATAAAAACATGGTAAAAGTCCTTGTTTGGTATGATAATGAGGGTGGATATGCCAAAAAATTATTAGAATTAGCAGAATTTATTTCAAAAAGGTAAAAGGAAGATAAATTATGGGAATGGAAAAATATGAATGCATGACATGTAAACGAACTGTAACAGTTGATGAAGATGATGAAATACCATTCTGTTGTGAAGAACCAATGACTAAAATACCAAAAGAAATTTGTCTTCAACCTGCACACCCGGAACATGCTCGACCAATGGAAGACGATGAACCCTGTGATGATGGTCGAGGGAATTTAAAATAATGACATTTCCTTTTTGATTTGAGGTGAATGCAATAAATGAAAGATTTACTTTCACCAAAAGCTCTTTTATTTGATATGGACGGTGTACTTGTTGATAGTTTTGATTCTTGGTGGAAATCATTAAATAAGGCTTTTAAAAAAGAAAAAAAGCAGGAGCTTACAAAAAAGGCTTTTATTGATCAATTTTGGGGAGATACACTTCAGCAAAATTTAGAAAAGTTGGGATTAGATAAAAATAATAGTCAGTTTTGTAACACTTTTTATGATCAGTTTATCGACGAAGTCACACTTTTTAAGGAAACAAAAACTACTCTAGAAAAACTAAGTAATTATCCCAAAGCTATCATAACAAACACTCCTCAATCTTGTACACTTAAAATACTTGAAAAATTTCAGATTAAAAAATATTTTAACGTATTTGTAACTAGCGATCAAATAGAGAAAGGAAAACCCAATCCAGATATGGTTTTTAAGGCATGTACAAAACTAAATGTTTCTCCAAAAAGTGTAATTCTTATAGGAGATACTGAAAATGATATTAAAGCTGGGCGAGCAGCAGGGTGTAAAACTATTGGAATAAATACAAAAGCAGACTTTGAAATTAAAAATATTCGTGAATTATTAAATTTAATAAAAATATGAATTAAAACTATTTCATTTTACTATGCATATGTATTCTCTAAATATTTTTTAATTGAATTTAAGGTATGATTTTATACTTTTATTAAATCATCTTCATGATGGTGATAGTATAATGGCAAGAAATAAAGAACGTGTACCTATTGAATCAAAAAGAGGAAGAAAAGGAGGTCTTATAGATAGAAGTAGATTTACAGCATTTGACGAAATGGACAGGTTGTTCAACGAATTTAAATCAAGCTTCAATGATCTAATTTATAGTACGCCACCTAGAAACAAACAGATGAAATGGGAAGAACAAATTCGACCAGCTGTAACAGATGTTGTTGATCATGGTGATAGATTCGAAATGAATGTAGAATTACCAGGTATATCAAAAGATGATGTCAATATTGAAGTGACTCCATACAATATTGAAATTTCTGCTCAAAAAAGTACTAAAGAAGAATCAAAGGAAAAAAACTGGTTGAAAAAAGAAAGCACATTCAATTATTACAGAAATTTTGATCTCCCAAACGAAATTAAATCTGATGATGTTGAGGCAGAGTTAAAGGATGGAATTCTTAGTATAACAATGCCAAAAGAAAATCCAACGCAGACGTATAAAAGTAAAGAGGTAAAAATAAAATAATTAACTTTATCTTTTTCATTAACTTATTAATAATAATGAATACTTTATTTTTTTACCATGAAAAATATTGATAATAAAACAAATACCTCATATCTATTTGATTATAAAAAAACAGTTTTGAATCAAATTAAAAATTCCAATTTAACATTTCTATTTCTAGATTTTGACGGTACTTTAGTAAATTTTAAAACGGATCCGCAAAAAGTAAAAATTAATGGCAAGGTACAAAAGATAATACAGTATTTTCAAGATAATAAAAAATTCGAAGTAGTACTTATTACTGGTAGAAAACTAAAAGATATTAAAGAAAAGGTAAATATTAAAAAGATTAATTTTGCTGCAGTTCATGGTCTACATTTACAATTTCAAGATGGGACAGAAAAAATAATTAAAAAAGCAATACGTATAGAGACACAATTAAATGAGATAAAAAAGGAAGCAGAAAAATTATTTTCTGATAAAAATGGAGTCTTCCTTGAAGATAAAAAATTTACAGTGGCATTTCATTATCGAGCAGTTTCTAAACAAAAAAGATCACAACTAAAAAACAAATTCTTATCCTTAGTTGAAAAATATAACTTTGGTAATATTGAAACAATTGAAGGTGATAATGTTATAGAAGTTCGACCAACGAAATGGAATAAGGGAGATGCAGTAAAGGTATATTTAAAAAGAAAGAGTAATACTAATTCAATTTTTCCAATTTATATCGGTGATGATACGACAGATGAAGATGCTTTTCAATATCTAAATCAAAAAGGATTAACGATTTATGTAAAAAATGATTCTAATCTAAAAACAAATGCATCGTATTGGATTAAAAATCCAGAAGATGTAATACGTTTTCTTTCAATGATCATCAAAGAAATTCAATAGGCATTTAAAAAAAAAATGAAATATTTACAAATAATTAAATAAAAAGCGTTTATTCCAATCCTTGGGATGTAAATACAGAGGTGAATAGTAAAAATGAAAGTTCTTCCAGTCATTTCATTAGATAAATACGAAGATATAATAGGGGAAGATAAAGGGGAAAAAATTCGTGATGCAGCATCTGAATTATCTGAATATAATGTTGTCCAAATTAATTCAACGTATCAAGGTGGCGGTGTTGCAGAAATATTAAACAGTTTAATTATTTTATTAAATGATGTAGGTATTAAAACTGATTGGAGAGTACTTCATGGCGACTTAGATTTCTTTACCATCACAAAAAAATTTCATAATGCCTTACAAGGAGATAAAATTAATTTTTCAGATAAGAAAAAGGAACTCTATTTTATAAATAATGTGAATAATGCAATATTTACCCATATTAACCATGATTTTATTGTTGTTCATGATCCTCAACCTTTACCAATTATTTCTTGTTATGAGAAAAAGCAACCTTGGATTTGGAGGTGCCATATTGATATTACATCCCCATATCCTCCGTTATGGGCTTATTTAAAAACGTTCATCTCTCAGTATGATACGATGGTTATTTCTATGGAAGAATTCAGAAATAAAAATTCTGATTCCAATATACCTCATAGAATTATTAAACCATCAATAGATCCTTTAAATATTAAAAATAGAGAAATAACTGATGAAACCATTGAAAAATATTTATCTAAATCTGGAATTAAACTTGATAAACCAATTATTAGTCAAATTTCAAGGTTTGATAAATGGAAAGATCCTGAAGGAATGATCAAAATATTTAAAATTATTAAGAAAAAAATTGATTGCCAATTAATTTTAGTAGGATCTATGGCTACAGATGATCCTGAAGGCCAAGAGGTATTTGAAAACTTAGAAAAAATGGTTCAAAAAGAACAAGATATTCATCTCATTATGAATGCTCCAGATATTGTAATAAACGCTATACAGAGAGCATCTACTGTTGTCGTTCAAAAATCAATTAAAGAAGGATTTGCAATCACCGTTAGTGAGGCATTATGGAAGAACACACCTGTTGTAGCTTCTAATGTTGGAGGTATTCCATCTCAGATTATTGATGGAAAAGATGGTTTCTTATTACATCCTACAGATTACCAAGGTTTTGCCGATAAAATTTCTTATTTAATTAAAAATCCAAAGAAAGCTGAGGAAATGGGTACATTTGGAAGAAAATATGTTCAAGAACATTTTTTGATCACAAGACATCTTTATGATTATATTCAATTGTTCAAGGATTTGAAAAAAGAAAAAATGGTAGAAAGATAATTATTTATTATCAATTGCTTTTTTTAAATATGAATCTTGTTCTATTATGATAATATCTTTTACTGATATACAGGATGATGAAGGGATATTGTACTCATCATTATTTTTTTTGGATTTTTCTTTTTGATTAGAATCAAATTCTGGTTGCACTTTAATAGAGTTTATTTTTCTTTTTGATTTATCTAATAAAAATCCATTTATTCTACCTATTAACTCTCCTTCATTAGTCATTACTGATTTTCCAACCAATCCTTCCTTGACTATATTCATCGTTTATCCTCTTTTACCAATCCAATTATATCAAATGGTTAAGTAAA
>CAZOPW010000040.1:0-22917 GCA_964581795.1 uncultured Thermoplasmatales archaeon
CAACCGGAAAAGTAGTTTCTTCTTAAGAGTCTTTTGTCAGTATTTGCCAATTTACGGAAAACCAAGTAATATTAATCGAAGCAAGATACCAACGCTTCCAGCTGTTATGATCATAATAACAGTGGATTTAAATAAATCCTTTAATCCTAATTCCCGAAGTAAAACGGAAAATGTTGCTACACACGGGAAATAAATAGTCAACATGGTAACTGCAATAACCAGTTGGAATGCAGTCAGTTGAAGTGGAATAAGTGTTCCAACTGCCAGATCTTTTCGTAGGAAACCAACCACGAGAGAAGTTGTTGCTTCACCAGGCAGTCCAAACAAAGTATTCATGAATGGACTTAATACTTGAGATATTACTTGGAGAACACCGATGTGATACAAAATATTGATCAGGAATACTCCAAGGAACAAAAAAGGAATAGCTTCTCTTAAGAACCATCTTATCCTCATCCATGTTTTTTTCAGTACTGCCCGAAGTGAAGGACGACGGTATGGTGGCACTTCCAAAAAAATTTCAGGAGAACTTCCTTTCACGAAGTGATTCATAATAATTCCCAGAAATATATAAAGTGACATTAAAACAAAGAAAACAAGGAGAAGGTACAATACGCCAAATCGACCAAGAATTCCAAAAACCATAGCGGTTTGAGCCATACATGGAACTGCGATTGAGAGAAGTGTTGCTGAAATGAAACGTTGTTTTCTTGTTTCAAGAGCTCTTGTTGACAAAGCTCCAGGAACATTACAGCCTAAACCGAGAAAGACTGATATGATTCCATGTCCATGCATTCCTAATTTGTGAAAAACGTTGTCCACAAGGGTAGCAAGTCTTGGCATATATCCTGTGTCTTCAAGGATTGATAGCATGAAGTAAAATGCAATGATATAAGGTAGGACCATTGCAAGTGGAACATATAACCCAGTGGTAATCATTCCTAATGATTCTTCAAATATGATTTCTTCTCCATATTGACCAATAAAAATTGTATGCCAAACAGAATCTCCAAGAATTTCACTTAAGCTTGTGACAATTGGGCGGTAATAGATCTCAAAGAATGGGTCGAATAAATATGTGATTAGTGTTTCACCTATTTGCCGAACTAACCAAAATGAGGCAAGAATGATAAGTATTGAAAATGGAATTCCAGTTGCTGGGTTAATGGTGATGTCAGCAAGTCGATCTCTAAAGGTGTGATGTTTTCGTTCTACTTTTTCTACTTTTTTTATTAGTGTTCCTATTTCGATCCATCGGCCTTCGTGACTTGTCTGTTGGATGCTTTCATTAACAGCGGCATCTATAAGAGATTGGACAAGATTTTTTATTCCTTCCCCGGTTAGAGCAACAGTTGGAATTACTGGGATTTTAAGGAGTTGCTGAAGTTGTTCATAATCGATTGTAATCCCAATATGTTTGGTTTCGTCCCAAAGATTCAAGACAAGAACCATAGGGATATGTTGTTCCAGGAGTTCTAACGTTAGATAGAGATTTCGTTCAAGATTTGTTGCATCTACAACATTAATTACAACATCTGCTTCTTCAAGCATTTTTGTTGCGACTTCTTCAGCTTTACTAGATGGTTCTAATGAGTATGTTCCTGGTGCATCAATGATTTCAACGGTTTCGTTGTCCAGTCTTAGATGTCCTTTTGAATAATCTACTGTGGTTCCTGGATAATTTGAAGCGATAACATTTGCACCGGTTAATCGGGAAAACACAACGCTTTTTCCTACGTTTGGGTTTCCCATGAGAACAATGCGTTTTATGTAACCACTTCCACCAGAATCTTTTTTGCCATACCTCGGCCAAGAGTTAATTCTCTTTCATTTACTTTGATCGTAATAGGTCCGCGGAAAGGTTGTTTTGAAGCTATGGTAATTTGTTGATTCTTTCGTATTCCCATGACTTGCAATCGTTGAATGAGTCCGTGACCTCCTTCGATTTTTTGAACTGAGGCTTTTGTTTTTGGTGGTAGTCTATCGAGAGGGATAAGGTTTCCAGTCATTGTTCACCTGAATTTGAAATTGTTCTATTAATTTATGTATAGTTAAGTACTATTTATATTTTTTTTGTAAACCTAATTAATTTAGGCTATCCGAATTATAACGATTTTCTCGATTTTTTTACTGAATAAAACATAAAAAAAGATTTTAGTGTTTTTTAGCAGGGATTCCAATATATGTATTTCCAGATTCAAGTTTTTGTTTTTTGGTAACAATCGCTCCTGCAGCAACTTTAACATTATCCTCAATAACTGCACCTGGCATAATAATAGCTCCAGCACCAATAATACAATTATTACCAATCGTTACAGAATCAATGATAATCGTTCTTTTTTCAAAGTTATGTATATGTCCATAAATAATTGCATATTCCCCTATTGTCGTATTATTCCCTATCCTTGTTACACATGGGTCTTTTATCACACAGCCAACAAGTGTGTTTTCTCCAATTTTCATCCCTAATAGTCGTAAATATGAATTTTTTAAATCACCCATGGGAATTATTTCTAAAATCTTTCTAATTGGCGTGTAAAGTGAAACAATAATCATCCATTTCAATGCATTCTTCTCATTAGGTTCGTATGCATAGGTTCCAGTTTTATAATACAAGTTGAAAAGCTTAATGAAAAAACCTGAAATAAACATCTGAGAAAGCAATAGAATAAATATTGAAATACTTATTAGAAAAGCTAAAAAAAGGTAAAACCAGTAGGAATCAAAGAAAAAATATTGTTTAATAAAATAGAAAAAAGCAACTATTGGTATAAAGCCAATTGAAAAAATAAAAAAAGTAATCACAGAAATAATCAGATGGGAGAAATGATGCTTTTTTTTACCCTTAGATTCTGTTTTATTATCATCCATCATACAAAAAACATCAATTAAATCATAATAAAGCTACTGTTTAATTATAGAACCAAGTTTGATTATGTATAAAAAGTATAATAAGGATTTTCAATAATAAGTTATTGAATAATGGAATCTAGTGAACAAGCATCAATTTATCCTTTTCATATCAGATTAATTAATAAAATTGCTAAAAAATGTACTAACACGTATTGGACAATATTAGACATTTTAGCATATCACTTTCTTCCATTATCAAAATACATTTACCAAAATAATATCAAAAGAGAATATGACAAGGAACATCATAAAATACAACTCACAAATCAAGATACCATCCTTCACATTGGTTGTGGAATATATCCCTATTCAGCAATCCGCGTATCAAAAGAAGTTGACGCTAGAATCATCGCCATCGACAACAATAAAAACGTCATCGAATATGCACAGAAAATAATTCAAAAAAGGAAGCTTAATACTAAAATTAAAATTAAAAAAGCTGAAGGATCAACATATAACCTCTCCTCTTTTTCAGTTAT
This sequence comes from uncultured Thermoplasmatales archaeon, assembly GCA_964581795.1. GTDB lineage: Archaea > Thermoplasmatota > E2 > DHVEG-1 > DHVEG-1 > EX4572-165. The sequence goes on from CAZOPW010000040.1 coordinate 3,393, forward strand.
AATTTCATCTAGTTGTGTTGACTCATCTGTTGATGTATTACAAAACATAATCAAAAACGCACAACCAGGTACACGAATAATTGTAAGGGAGTTACAACCAATGAGTAAATATTTAAAAGAATTTATTGAACGGCAAGAGAGTCTTGTTTTAGAAAATCAATATACAACCTATACTTTTCCATTTTATACTTTTCTAGGATGGGATTCTTTTATCCTGAAAAAAACAAAATAGAAAGAAATATAATCTTATTTTTGCAACTATGATCAGAAAATATCCTATATAATTAGTCAAATGAAGTTGTTTTGAAAAAAGAAAAATCTAATGAATTCCAATCGTTAAAATCTCCGTTTCCCCGAGATCCATCTGAATAAGAAAGAACTCTATATTTGTATAAATAATTCATCGAACTCTTATAAGACCTATATGTAAACCAATCAATGCTACCAATTTTTCCAACTTGTAAATTATCGTTTCCAGGATGTGTCTCAGCAAGTAAACCTAGTGTACTACCTAACTGATGTAACAAGCCACCAACGATAATTATTTGTCTAGGATATTGAGGAGATAATCGTTTTGCTTCACCTGCAGAAATTGCGATACTATCAAATTGATCCCATCCAATGAAAGGGTAACTTACATCTGCACATATGTCTGCTATTATTGCATATCGAAAGATTCCTTTTCGAGGATTTAGTAAATCTTGATGTAAAAAATTATTCCAATATATATCAACCATTTCAGAAAAATCACTTGTATCTTGAAAAACAATTTGTCCTCCAAATCCCAACCTTCCATCATCAATATGAAGCGTTATATCATATTGGTCAAACGTCTCAACTAATTTTTCTAATAGAAATGATGATGGTTTGTTTGAATGCCATTTAGTATTAGATGTAATCCAATCAACTTCAATAAAAATATCTTTTTTATATGGGTTTGAATTCCACTGATCTGTAAAACATTCCTCAAGATTAGTTAAGCCATCATTATCAACATCAAGCTTTGTATGATTCTGAAATGAGTTTGGATCATAGCCCCATTTTTCTTCCCACCAATTTGGAACGCCATCACTATCAGAGTCTATACCTTGAATAAAATGAGATAAATCTGGTTTATCAATAGAGAGATTTTCATAAAAATTGACGTGTTCTCTTGTTTCAAATGTATAAGTATATGGTTGAATACTCCATTTACTAAAATGAGAAATATAATTACTTAGGGAGATTCGATCATTGTTTCCATTTGCTAGAATTGTAGGCCCCGATGAAGTTCCCCACCAATTTTGTTCTAACGTATGAACTGGATCAGAAGAATATATTCCAAAAAGAAAATTGTGAATGAACATATTTTCCGTTATCATTGCTGATGTATCATCATAACAATATACACCAAATCTAAAATTATTTTTAATTTTACATCTTTTTATCATAACTTCTTTTGCGTAATCTCTTAGTAAGATACCAAAATGTGTATTATTTGTAATGAGGAGGTCGCTAAGAATAATTTGTTCTGAGTCTTCAATATTTATTCCAATACCATTGTGATGAATGGATGAATTTGAGATATGGACATAGCTTGATTCTTCAACAAAAATACCCCCATGGTTATCGCTGTTATCTTTCACACTTAAATGATTAATTGAAACATCCTGAGATTTCTTTGAATACATTGTGATACCATTGGAATCAAATTGAGAATGATTAATGAACAAAGTCTGTGAATTATTTAAAAAAACTCCAATCGCGCAATATGAACTTGAACAATTTGTTATAATAACTTTTTGTGATTGTTTAACGGCTATTGCTCTTCCCAATTTATAAAATAAACATGAATCAATTGTCACATTGCAATTTTTTTGCAAATAAATTCCCTGTTTTGACTGATAAAAAACACATTGTTTTATTGAAATGTCATTTCCAAAAATTTTGATGCCACTATCTGTATCATACCCTCCACTATTTCGAAAATGAACATTTTTTATAGTCACCTGATTTGCATCAATTATCATTATTGATTTTTCATAGAATCCATCAAAAACTGTATTTTTTTCACCAATAATGGTTAATGATTTGTTAATTGTAAGTTTTTCATAATACGTTCCAGATGGAATAACGATAGTGTCTCCCTCATCAGCATGATCAATTATTGACTGAATTGAAACACACTTTACAAAAGATGAATAATTTTCTATTAAATTCTTCTCATTAAACCTTGGATAAAGCTTTAATCCTATAGATACCTGTGAACTTAGAAGAAGCACCATTAAAAAGAGAGTGATTACAATGTTTGATATCTTTTTCATCAGTATCAAAACTATTTCTTTTCTATAATATAAATAATTTTACATTATTAAATAGATATTAATCTAAAAATGTTGCAGATGTTCAGTAAAAAAAACAATTAATTTAAATTCATTTTTCAAGTTTCATATTTATGTATCTCCAAAAAAGCTTAATAAGCAGGGAATTATCCAAAGACTATGTGCCTTGCTGTCCCTGGTAAAATAGTTGAAATTGATAAACCAAAAAATCAGGCCATTATTGATTATGGAAATGGTACAAAAAGAAAAGCAAATATTTCATTTTTAGACGTTTCTGTAAATGATTATGTCCTCGTTCATGCGGGTTTTGCCATCCAAAAAGTCGATCCAAAAGAAGCTCAAGAAACACTGAAAATATTTCAAAACATGTTAGAAGAGGGAGCTGAAGAATAGTGTTCTCCCTTAAAGATAAAACATTATCAAAAAAAATTATTCAACAAATACAAAAACAACATGGTCAGTTTACATTTATGCATGTCTGCGGAACACATCAAGATTCATTAATGAAACATGGACTTGATTCCCTTTTAAAAGATGCAGGCATTACAATTATTCAAGGTCCTGGTTGTCCTGTTTGTGTTACTACTCCTCGTGAAATTGAAGAAATGATTTATCTAGCAAAAGAAGGTCACATTATTGCTAGTTATGGTGATATGATACATGTCCCAGGGCAGACTCATTCGCTTGAATACTATAGAACAGAAGGTTATGATATTCGTACAATTTATAGTATAGAAGATGCAGTGAAAATTGCAAAAGAAAAACCTCAAAAAGAAGTCATATTCATGGCTGTTGGATTTGAGACTACCGCTCCATCAACTGCAGCAGTTCTTAAAAATAATCCACCAAAAAATTTTTCCATTCTCTGTTGCCACCGTTTAATTCCTCCCGCCTTAAAAGCTATTGTAGAGATGGGCGAAATCAAAATTGATGGATTTATAGAACCCGGCCATGTCGCAACAATCATTGGTGTCAAACCGTTTACTTTTCTTTCAGAGAAATATCATATTCCGCAAGTTATCACAGGATTTGAACCAATTGATTTGCTGATGGCTTGCTGGATGTTAGTAAAACAGATCAAAAGCGATGATCAAAAAATACAAAATGAATACACTAGAGCAGTTACAAATGAAGGAAATAAGCAAGCTCAAAATGCTTTACAAACAGTTTTTTTCATTGAAGATAAAGAATGGAGAGGATTTTCTACTATCCCTGCCTCTGGTTACCAGTTAAAACCAGCTTATGAAAAACATGATGCGCGAAAGAAATTTGGTGAGGACTTAAAAAACCTAGATGAAAAAACCTTTGCTGAACCAGAAGGGTGCCGTTGCGGGGAACTTCTTAGAGGACTTATTACTCCCAAGGATTGCCCACTATTTGGAACAAAATGCACACCCAATCATCCAGTTGGACCTTGTATGGTAAGTGACGAGGGAAGTTGCCATATAACTTTTAAATATACGAAAACTTAATAATAACCAACTCACATGTTTAAGATAAGGGCAGGCAAAGTAAATATTTCAAAAAGGTAATGATATGGCAAAAACAAGTGAACGGAAAAAGGAATTGGACCGTAAACGTACTGAGTGGCGTAAAACACATCGCTCATTAGACGGAAAAGTAATTCTCTACCCGGAAAAACCTCCAGAACATATCAATGCTAGAGGAAATAAAACTTATAACTGGTTTTGGAAAAGAATACTTCTGCCAATCAATATGCATGATATACCTGCGTTAATTTCTATGATGAAACAACGAATTAATCGAGAAGATGATAAACGTAAAATTCGAAAATTTCGAACCATGATAGGAATGGCCAATGATGCATATCAATTGAAACAATTGGAAGATATTTCTGAATATGATGCTGAGTTGCAGATGGGAACTGAAGCTGCACTTAATAACACGAAAGGATTGTTATACCATGGTGGAAAAATGTATTCCACCGAATTAAATGAAGAAGAGGATACTATTTTAGTTCGTGATATGGAAGGAATCATTGTTGATATCCAATATGGGGCAAATAATGGCGGGGAACAAACCAAAGAACAAACCTCTAATGTGAATACATATAAAGATTGGGATTATAGTTCAAAATCGTAGTGTTTTTTAAGAAGAAAACATTCATTCGCCAACATATATTATAATGACGAGTTTTTTAGAATAATAATTTAATGATATTTTTACCAGATTATTTGGTAAAATCCGAGAATATTGGAAACGTTTTTATAGTAGTTCTTACACATATAGTAGTGAAGGGTGTAAGAAGAGATGAACGGTATCGTAAATTACCATTGATAAAACAACAGCACGTGGCAAAACCACAATTTCTACCTTCCAAAACCCTTCCTTTCCAAGTGGGGAGATACCGCTTTCTTTTTTTATCCCATCCTTTCCTCCCTCAAAAAAGGGTATCTTCCCCACTTAGCCTCCCTCTTAAACACCTTTTTTTAAGAAATCCATCGTCTTAATCTAAAAATAATAAGTGTTACTCCAAAGGATAATACATAAGCAATTATTGTTCCTAACACAATACCATATACTGGGTAAAGAAAATGTACTACTGTCGCATACGTCACAACACTTGATAGTCCTAGAAGCATTGATTTGGCCATTCCCGCTGCAAAATCAGGTCCATGTTCACGGACGGAGATAATCATTGTGGAGGATAAAATCGCAGGAAACACAGAAAAAATTCCACTAATAATCGATCCGACATTTGAAAGCGACACAGCAAGAGCGATAAAAATTCCTGCAAGAATTCCTCTAAATGCTATTTTTTTTGCTGTATAATGTACTTTGACCATGCCTGCTGAAGGTCGGTTTTTCCAAAATTCCAAAACAAAAAATCCTCCAATAACAGCAAATAAATAAACTATAACTGAAATAAAAATAGAATCTAAGTTAAAAAAGACTAAAGAAAATGAAAGAACTCCCCAGACGGTAAATGTAGTTAAAAACGCAAATGGGACAGATCTATGAACAAGTAAAGCAAACACGAGTAAGAACACCACATTAATTCCTAATTCTGCTGGAACAACTGCCGCTGCATCAGAAGCAAAAATAGGATCTTTATTAACTGCAATAAAGATGAGTGCAATGACTATCGTTGATGGAAGTGTCCCAAAAATCCCGCCTACTTTTGTTCCAAATTTTTCAGCAATAACCGTTACTAATACCACTACAAGAGCAGATAACACGAAAGGAATAACAACTTGAAATAGCAGGGATTCCATAGACTAGCAGCATCAAATCAATGTTTAAAACTATTTGGTGAAAAGGAAACAAAAAAAAGCGAGTAACGTCGAAACAATTAAAAAGAGAGAAACAAGTAAACCGTCTAAAATTTAAACATAAAATTAAGGTGATATTACATGGGAACAAAAGGCCGTGAATTATTAGGAGACAAAGCCGACCACATATTAGAATTATTAAACAAAGCGTTAGCCGATGAATGGCTTGCATATTATCAATACTGGGTTGGAGCAAAAGTTGTCGTTGGTCCAATGAAAGGCGAAGTAGAAGCCGAACTCATTGAACACGCAAATGATGAATTGCGTCATGCGGATATGCTAGTAGAAAGAATCATTCAACTTGGTGGAACACCAATTATCGATCCGAAAGAATGGTACAAAAAAACTAATTGTGGATACGAACCACCGTCTGATCCAAATGTTTGGAAAATCTTAGATCAAAATATAAAAGGGGAGCAATGCGCAATTAGTGTGTACAGCAAATTGTTAAAAGAAACTATGCAAATTGACCCGGTCACGTATCAGATTGTTGTTGAAATCCTTCGAGATGAAGAGGAACATGAAGAGGATCTGGAAGGAATCGTTGAAGATTTGGAAAATTTAACGAAATAAAAACAAAAATCAATTTTTTTCTCTCCTTTTTTTAACTTCTCGGTCTATTTTTTTCTGAGCGATTGAGTTTGTCGTATAAAAATAGATGTACACAATTGCAAGTTCCAAACCAAAAATTAAAAGAAAGTAACCAAACGTAGACCCAATTGTAAGTAAGCCATTTGCTGTAAATGGAGTGACATTAAAATTAATGATAAGAGCTCCTAGAAATGGTATAAACATTCCAACGATAACGATGAGTAGGATTTGAATAAGATCTGTGTTTTTACCCATGAATTAGAGATAGATTACGTTTATTTTAAAGATGTGGTTCTTACATGCTATAAAAAATCTGTATTAACAGTTGACAAGGTTTTTATAGATGAGTGGTATTGAAAAAGTGTTAAAAACTCTCACGAATTTGAGATTTAACTTCAATTAGCTGATCAATATGCCCAAAGTTATTTGTGCAAAATGTATGAAGGTACATGATTCAACAGATTCAACGAATTGTCCTCATTGTCACGCATCTGATGAGTATTTGTATGATTTTCAAAATAGCGATACATTTCTAAAAAAGGAAGTTCCTCGCATTATTCAAGAACGAAAAGAACTCGGCCTAGAAGGATTAGTCCATGGTCTTGATTCTGTGATTATTAATACTGAATCCCATTTGCAGGTTCCTGCGGCAAACGAACTTATTCGATCAACTGGATTATCTTATGCAGAAGCATTTGAAGATGATGAATTTAAAACAATCGTTCTAACCCATCCTGATTCAGCATCATTTCTTATTAGATCACGAAAACAAAAAGTTAAACACGAAAATAATCCATTTTTCGACTTTAACATTCATCCAAAATCAGAACATATGCCAAATACGAGACTTGAAACGTATGTATTTAAAACACCGGATCTTGAAAAATATGTCCGTATTCAGAAATCCAGGGGTGTCAATTTCCTCTCAGATACTATCATTAAAGGAAAACACTTTTCATTTATTCAAACCATTCCTTCAAAATACACGGGTAACTCCCTGGGATTCATCCAGTGGCATTCTGATGAAAAATCATATCTATCAAGCTCAGCCCAATCCCTTAATATTCCACTAAAAAAACCCAATAAATCATTTTTACAAAACATTAAACAACTTGATCATACCGCTACAAGAGTTCGTGCAGCTGATAGGGATAATGCAATTATTGAATTCATGGAACTAACAAATTATAATTTCGATTTTGCAATTTATGTGAAATTATTCAATTCCATTACGAATGTCGCTCGTCTTTCATCAAAAGATTTTGCTATGGTCTTTACTTCAGGTGTTGTACCATATAAAAACGATGAAGAGTCAGGACCAACAGAAAAATTTATTCAGAACTACGGAACACGTGTGCATCATATGGCGTTTCATACAGAAAACATTGAAGAAACATTTAGTCAATTAAAACAAAACCAAATGAAATTTCTTATCACCCTTGTTGGATCCGAAGAAGAAGGATTAAAACAAACCTTTACTCAACCATCACCGTCAACTCTATTAGTGAATGAATATATACACCGATATGGAGATTTTGATGGTTTTTTTACCAGAAGTAATGTTACAAAATTAACTGAAGCAACCGATAAACAGTGATAATCAATATATGGATGTTATACAGTATGCCTTGGATAGAAACCATTGATGAATCAGAAGCAAGTAACGACTTACAGGAAATTTTCAGTATTATTAAGAAAAAACGAGGGAAAATTGCAAATATTTTGAAAATTCAAAGTCTTCTTCCAATCACCATGAAAGATCATTTGAATTTTTACACCCATATCATGTTTAATAAATCAACAATACCAAGAGAAGAAAAAGAATTAATTGCTGTTGTTGTCTCATCAATAAATAACTGTGCGTACTGTATTAATCATCACGCGGAAGCACTTAATTATTATTGGAAAGACAAAGCTAAAATAGACGAACTAATAGAAACATTAGATTATACAAATCTTTCACTTCGGAATCAAGCAATAGTATCTTATGCTGAAAAATTAACGAAACAACCCGATCAAGTCACAGAAGAAGATATTAAAAAACTACGAACACATGGTTTATCCGATAAAGAAATATTAGAAATCGCATTGATAATAGCCTACTTTAATTTTGTAAACCGAATGGCTCTTGGCTTACATGTTGAGTTCACAGATGAAGAAATGAAAGGATACGAGTATTAAAACAAAAATGAGGTGAATAAATATGGAAGAATGTTGTGTATGTGGTGCAAAAGAAGAAAAAGAAAAGATGAAAAAAATTGAAAGAAAAGGAAAAACAAAATACGTTTGTGAAGGATGCGTAACAGCAATTAAAGGATTTGCTTAACTAAAATCAAAGCATATAATTGATATCGTATGTACTTGTTGGATATGCCCAAACAAATTCCTTTATCTCGTCTATCGTCATCTTCTTTTTTATAAAAACAGCGAACAGATTAACTAGTTCTTCTACGTGATGGCCGAAAAAATGTGCACCAATTATCAATTGAGTTTTTTTATCAATCAACACTTTAAAACCTGAATGTTTTAACCCAATTCTTTGAGATGTAAACCATGATGAAGTATCTTGAAAGTGAACTGAATATGATATTGCTTGCTTTTTTGCTTGCTCTTCAGTTAATCCAACCATTGCAAGTGGTGGAACGGTAAACACAACACTAGGGATTACTTTAATTTTATCTTCTTTTTTCATTTCTTCTAATAGATTTGCTAACACAATTTTTCCTTCAGCTCCAGCCACAGGGGTTAATGGCAAATGAGCAGCTGCAACATCTCCTGCAGCAAATACACGCAGGTTCTTTGGATTTTGCATGTATTCATTGACTTCAATTCCTTTTTTATTAAAACTAATATGAGCTTTATCTAGATCTAATGCTGAAATATTTGGTATTCTCCCCGCTCCATGAACTACAAGATCGGTTTTAAAAAGTTCATTTCCACTCGTTTTGACGATATATTTGTCTTTATTCCTTTCAACTTCTTTTACTGGTTTATTCAATTTAATGGTGATACCAATATCTTTTGAAGTTTTCATTAGCATTTGAACCAACTCCGGGTCGAATTGTTTCAAAGGTTGTTGACTTCGATGAAGAATGGTTACGTCCGCTCCAACCCGGGCAGCGATATGAGCAAATTCAAATGAAATTAATCCCCCTCCAATAAAGATAATAGAAGAAGGAAGTGATTTTAAGGATAAAAAATCTTCACTGGTGATTACATATTCCTCTCCAGGCATATCTAACGGTCGAGGTTTTGCTCCAGTCGCAATAACAAAATAATCAGCCGTCAGTTCTTTTCCATTCACTTCGATTGAACCTTCTCCTATAAAATGTGCTTCACCTTCAATTGTATCAATATTTGCATCCTGGAAACTTTTTTTGAACTGTTTCGCTTTTGATTCTGTAAATGATTTTTTAAAATTAACGAGATCTCTCCAATTTATAGACATTGAATCATAGGAAATTCCTTTCTTTTTTAAATCAACCGCTCTGTTTTTTACTTCTGCAGCGCCAACAAGAACTTTCTTTGGTACACATCCTCGTAAAGCACAGGTTCCACCCCACTCTTTTCGTTCAATAATTGCAATATTTTTTCCTTGTTTTTTTAATTTGTAAACAACTGTCTGAGCTGCTGCTCCCGATCCAATTACAATTACATCATAGTGTGAAGACATTTCAATCCCTTAATCAATAACTGAAAGGAAAGTATTTGTTAATAATGATATTGAATAATTATAGTATATTTTAATCAAAATTATGCCATTATATGAGAAATCGTTTTTCTAACATTCGCATGACCTTGAATCATTAATAATTCATTACTCATTTGAACGCCAATCTATCTCATTTGATTTTCTGCTTTCTGCAACGGCCTTTTCTTCAACTTCAAACAAATTAGTACTAATTTTATTCATTTTAAGTAGATTCGCCATATAAACAGTATTTTCAACAAGCGTTCTTTTAGTACGATTCGTATACAAATGTTTACTTCCTTCAGCTTCAATATAAGAAGGTCCCGGACCTGCAAGACCAACCCAATAACAATCAGCACCAGGAGGGATTGTACATCCAAACCTATTCAGACAAAAGTTTATTGTTTTCGCACAAAAGTGTCCACCATCCTCTGTACCAGTGATAACAGCAGCACCAATCTTATTATATAATGGATACTGACCATTCTCCTCATTTGCTTCGGAATATGTGCCCTCAAGACGTTCAAACACGCGTTGTGCAAGAGATGAAATATTGCCAATCCAAATAGGAGTTGCGATAATCAAGATATCTGATTCTTTAATCTTTTTAAGAACAATAGGCCATTCATCTCCATCCCCCATGTTTGATTTTAATCCAGCAGGAACATTATAATCAACTACTCGTACAAAATCACATTTAACACTATGTTCTTTTTCATATACATCAGCTAAATCATTACATAAAGCTCTTGTATTTGAAACTCTCGGGCTTTTCTTCAGTGTACAATTAACGAATAATGTTTTAAGAACCATTATATCATAATCGTTAAGATATTAGATGTATTTAACACTATAGTTAATGAAAACAAAATGGATTGGATTTCAAATGATGTCGATTTTTCAAAGACAAAAATTTAATATAAAAATTTAAATAAGATTTCAATTATTAAAATAGATATAGATTGAAATATGAAAAAGTTGTCCAAAGACCCAATCATAATTATCTTTTCTACATTACTTATTAGTTCTCTTTTATCTGGTTGTCTGAATGATATTAATGTTGATGAGCCAGATCTTACTAAAGGATTAGTCGCACATTTCACTTTCGATGAAACAGCTGGAATTATCGCTAAGGATGATTCTGTTTATAAGATCAATAGTACTGTGTATGGGGCAACATGGACGAATGGAAAGATAAATGGGGCTCTAGATTTTGATGGTATCAACGATTTTGTTCAAATTCCAAATAAAAATTCTTCTCCTTCAGATCATTTCAATCAGTTAAAACAAGGAACAATCTCATTTTGGTTTAAAAGCGATAATATCCCAACAAAAAACGCTGTAGCACCCTTACTCCAATATGGAAAACAAACTCCAAGTGATGTAATTAATAATGCAAACGGAGGTTTAATCATCGAATTAGGGCATGACCCTCTTCATCAACAATCAAAAAGACTTTATTTCACTTTTTTTTCAAATGGTTGTGATTTATATCCTTCACTCTGCTATGATTCCAATTACAATCTAAAAGAAGATAAATGGTATCATTATGTTGCTATCGTTGGCTACTATAACAATATAGGCTATAACACAGGGTATTTGAATGGAAAGGAAATGACAAATCGACACTACAATTTTGGAGATAAAATCACCGCAGAATTTTTTAACGATGCAGCCATCAATGAATCATTTTTTCTCGGAAAAGGATTCTGGGATAAAGAAATTCATTATTTTGATGGTAAACTTGATGATTTCAGAATTTACAATAGACCGTTAAGTTCAGAAGAAATCATTCAATTGTATAACTTGGCTGAATGATGATATATTTTTTAAACAAAAAAAGTCCATAACACAATCGGTGTATACACAATAACACCAATCATAAATATAATTGGTTTTCCATCTTTTGCTTGTGGAATCGAATGTCTAATGACTGAAAATAACAATCCTCCGATAACAAATCCAATTAATCCAATTAGTACAAATCCTTGAATTATACTAAAAAATACACTTGCAATGATTACTCCAGCTAACGTTGATAATGATACAAAAAAATGAATTAAAGAAGAGGAGTGTCTTTCTACCGGAAGTGTACTTACACCAGTAAAAATAGCAATTGGAATAAAAAGAAGCAATGTTTTTATCACACCTTCTTCTGAGAAACCAAAAATGACAATACCAAGAACTACATGATAAAAAACCGAAGTAAACTGATTTAATGAAGATAAACGATTACTAATCATCTGATCAGAACTATGTTGATACACATATTTTTCGATAAGATGAATAAAAATGAAACCAATAAGAACAGTAACAAAAAGAAATTGGTTGGTATTGACAACATCAGTGCTAAAACGAGGGAATAAGTCAACAAACACATATGTTATAGAAATGCCTGCTGAAAATGAGAGAACGTGCGTGTAATATTTTCCACAAGTTTGAACGATTTGTTCACTAAAAAACTGTATTATCCCAAGAGTAAATGCTAGAATTGCAGCAAGAATCAACATGAAAATGTCCCTATGATCCTCCAAGTAATAATTCTCGGGTTTCCGTTTTATAAGCTTCGACGTTTGGTTGATCGAAAGGATTTACGTTTAACAACCTGCCAAGAATCATTGTTTCCATCATTTTAAACTGTAGGAATTGACCTATTGATTCCTCTGATTTATCTGGTAAGATAATCTCCATAAACGGTCGATTCCCTTTTACAAAAGCTGTTTTTACTCCTCGATAAATAGCTGACATGATTTCCTGCATTGGTTTGCCTTGAATACCTTCTACCAATTTACCATATTCTTCAAATTGAGGCAAAGAAATTTGATGTTTATTATTTTCAATATGAACAAAGGCAGTAAATTTATCAAATGGGCCACCAAGATATAATTGAGCAACTGAATGAAGATCCGTTGACCCTATAGAATACGTAGGAGTAATACCAGTAAACACTTGATTATTTGAAAGATCATATTCCTTTCCCACACTTTCAGCAAGTAATTGACGATACCATTTTCCAATGGATTCTAAATCATCACTAAATAAAAATAAATCATGAATATTTTTATCATCCTTAAAATGCAGATATGAGATAGCTGCAGCAACGGCAGCAGGATTCCGCTGAATATCATTCTGTAAACATCGTTCTCTCATCTGTTTTGCACCATTTAGCAAACGGACAATATCAATACCAATCATAGCCAATGGAAAGAGACCTACAGGTGAAAAAACGGAGTAACGACCACCTACTTTTTTTGGTATTTCCAATACTGAAAAATGTTTTTCATTTGCCAGATGCCATAATTTCGATTCAAAATCAGTGGTAACAACAACTGATTTAGATGGATTGTCCTTATATTTTTGTAATAGATTAAAGAGAACTTCAAAATTTGCAATTGTTTCAGTTGTACTTCCACTTTTACTGACCACATTTAAAATAATATTTTGACCATTTTTCAAAACAGGCTCAATGATTTGGATGATGTCATTAATGAGATCAGAATCAACAGTGTCAGCGAAAAGAATCTTTTTATTTGTTTTTTTCATATTATGTTTCTTACCATAGACCGCTTCAAAAACCGCTATTGTTCCAAGGTTACTCCCGCCGATTCCAACAACTATTACATACACGGGTTCTAACTTCTTTTTTTCTTCAGCTACGGTTAATACTTGTTGAACTGCTTCATCATCAACAGGAAGATTTACTGAAGCCCTAACATCAGCATATTGCTTTTTAGCCGCTTCTTGAATCTTTTCAATCTCAGTAATGAGTTTGGACGAAAGTTGATTTCTTTTTTCTTGAGAAATCAAAGTATGATCGAAATGAAATTCAATTGGTTTCATATGTCTTTTTTCACCTTTCTTAGGCTTTTGTTTGATTATTTATAATAATTGAATCGCAGGCTGCTGCAAAACAAGCTCCCTTCAAGCTGGCGTAATAATTTGAAAGTAAATAAATTGGCACCTTTTGAATAAAATCCTTTTGCATATAACATTGGTTAAATTGTTTTTTAAATTCATTAGATAAAAAAATATCTTTATTTTTAATTGCTATTCCCCCTGCAATAAACACGCCACCAAGAGCTAATGTATCTAAAGCAAGGTTTTTTGCGCATCGAGCAAAAAAGTTTTGAAATAAACGAAATGTTTCTTCACAATACCTATCAGCTATCCGATATTTACTAATCAAAGCAGGTTTATCGGCTGTTTCATCAACGATTTTAGTATATTCTGTTTCTTCAAACTTGTTTTTTAAACGTAAAAACGAATAAATGTCAGTTAGGCCACTCCCGGAAAGTATGTCTTCATATGTAACTGGATAGTTTGCATGTTTTTTATTTCGGATCCATTCGATTAATGCTAATTCATCTGTTGAATAAATGGGGATATCTACATGACCCCCTTCACTACTGTATGCATGGAATAATTGATGATTATTATCATATCGTAGAATTGTTTTACCTAGTCCAGTTCCAGATCCGAGTAAAATCCGAGTTTCTTTTAAGTGATGAGATGCTGTTTTACGAATTGGAATGACTTCAGTTTCATCCTGCATATTTACTGTATTCAAACTATATCCTAATACCTGAAAATCATTGAGGATAAACAAGGAGGATAACGAAGTTTTTTTAATAATCTCTTTTGTATCAATATTCCAAGGAATGTTAGTGAGATCAACATAAGATAAATCAGATGAAACAATACCTGCCGCTCCAATACATCCTTTGCTCAGATGGATATCATATTCTTCTTTTGCAAAGTTAATTGAACGTGTTAACGCTGGGAAAAAACCTTGCAAATGTTTTGTTTCAAAATCTAAAGAAAACAATAATGTGATATTTTTATTTTTCACTCCTGCAACAGCAATATTTGTTGTCGTCCCCCCTACATCAGCTCCCAAAACAAATGATTCATATCGATTCGTATCTATTGATTGCTCAAAGAAATGTGCAGTATAGTCAGGCTCGGCATTATTCATAATTTCACATCTGAAACTAACATGTTATTCTTCGATACTAATTCCTTTCCAAAAAGCAATATAACCTTTGATTTTTTTCGCAGCTGGTTTTGGATCGGGATAATACCATGCTGCATCCTCATTTATTTCTTCATTTACAACGATGTTATAATAATGAGCTTGCCCCTTCCATGGACATGTTGATTGTGTATCACTTTCCTGAAAATATCCTTTATTTACATCCTCTGGAGGAAAATAATAATTTTCTTCAACAATCTCGCAATTATCACTTTCGGCAATTACTGTATCGTTCCAAATTGCTCTTACCATCTCTTTTCACCTCTTAATCGTATTATGTCTTTTATTATAAGCCTTTTTTATGTAAAATTAAAGTATTTCACTATGTTCTTTTTTTCAAAGCAACGCGGTATTTAATCAGTTGAAAGCAACTTTGCTTTCTCTTTTATTTCATGTATTATAGAATTCAATCCATTCGTTCGAGAGGGAGAAAGATTTGAATGTAAACCAATTTCATCTAAAAAATATAAATCAGCATTAATTATCTCAGATGGCTCTTGATCATTTATGACATCTAAAAGAAGCGAAATGATTCCTTTGATAATTAACGAATCACTATCCGCAGTGTAATGAATAGATTTTCTTTTCTTTTCAGCTTTGATCCATACCGATGATTGGCAACCGCCAATTGAGTATTTGTCATTTCGTATGGCATTATCGTTTGGATCAAATGATTTTCCTTTTGAAATCAGATAATTATAGATATCAAACCAATCATCAAATTCTGAGAAATCATCAATTATTTTTTCCTGATTTGAATGTATCACAGATTTCATATTATTCATGCATCTCCTGTACTTTTTTTAATCCTTTTATAAGCAAATCAATTTCTTCTTTCGTATTATACATAGCAAAACTTGCCCGTATTGTTCCGGGTATTTTATAGTGGTTCATAACTGGTTCAGCACAGTGTTTCCCACTTCGAACAGCGATGCCTAATTTGTCAAGAATCATCATTGCATCGTAATGATGAACATTGTTTAAATTAAAAGATACCATACCACAGCGTTTTAGTTGATTTCCATAAATAGTTAATCCAGCAATCTTCTTTAACTGGTCAACAGCATACATCACTAAATCATTTTCATGCTTTTTAATTGATTCAAGTCCAATCGTATTCAAATAATCTATCGCTACTCCAAGACTAATTACACCAGATATATGACTGGTTCCAGCTTCAAATTTCAGTGGCGGTTCTGCAAATGTTGTATTTTCAAAACTTACCTTATCAACCATTCCACCTCCAAATTTAAACGGTGGAAGTTGATCTAACCATTTCTTTTTTCCATATAAAACTCCTATCCCTGTTTCAGCATACATTTTATGACCAGAAAAAACAAAAAAATCACAGTCTAACTCGGTGACATTAACTGGTAAATGTTGAACGGCTTGAGCACCATCAATCAACACTGGAACATCATATTCATGAGCCATCTCAATCACTTTCTTAACTGGATTAATAGTCCCAAGTACATTTGAAACGTAAGTAAGAGATATTAATTTTGTATGTTCAGTTAGTAAATTTTTAAAACGATCGATTTGTAAGACACCATTGTCATTAAATGGAATAATTTTTAAAACTGCTTTTTTTCGTTGACAGAGTTGCTGCCAAGGTATGATGTTTGAATGATGTTCCATTTCTGAAATGATAATTTCATCATTCCTGTGAATGTAATGTTCTCCATATGTTGACGCAATTAAGTTAATAGCATCTGTAGTTCCCGACGTGAAAACGATTTCATTTTTATGTTCTGCATGAATGAACTCTTTGACTTTTTCTCTTGAATTTTCGTATAAATTACTCGCTTGTTCACTTAATGAATAACTACCTCGATGAACATTACCATTATGTTGTGAATAAAAGGAAATGATGCTGTCCATTACTTGTTTCGGTTTTTGCGTAGTTGCAGAATTATCAAAGTAAACAAGTGGGTACCCATTTATCCTTTGTGATAAGATTGGAAAATCCAATCTAATTTTTTCAACATCCACTTTTTTTTCTCCCCTATAGTTTTCTTAGAAGTGCCAGTGAAAACCAGTTATTGTCATCTGAAAACCATTTTTCAATTTCAAGCTGAGCTTGTTCTGCCAACTGAGAAATATGATCCATTGTGAATTTATGCGAATATTCTGTAAGAATTGTTTCATCTTTTTTAATATGAATAGAATCAGGGAATCTTGGGGAATCTACTATTTGGTTTCTAAGTGATGCAAGATGCATTTCAATTCGAGATTTATTTTCATTAAAAAAAGCAACATGTTCAAAATTATCAGGGATAAAATTAGTATCAACTAATGAATTCATAACATTAAGGATATTCTTATTGAATTGAGCAGTTAATTGTTGACTATCGTTATAGGCTCGTTCCAGTATCTCTTTATCTTTTACCATATCAAAACCAATTAATAATCGATCCTTTTTTTGCATAATATTGTGTAAATCTTGAATGAATTCTTTTGATTGTTCTCTTGTAAAATTTCCAATTGTACTTCCCAGAAAGCATAATAATTTATTTGGTTTTTTTTCTATCGTATTAAGTTGAGTCATAAAATCTGCAATAATTCCATGAATGCGTAACCCATCATATTTTTCCAAAAGAACATTGCATGATTCTTTAACAGACGTCGTACTTACATCAAATGGAGTGTAACAAACCGATGATCTGTTTTCTTCTGGGATAACATTAAGTAATAAAGAAATCTTAGTGCAATCTCCACTACCAAATTCAATAATGTTTACATCACTTAAATCTGATTTTAAATAAGCTGCAGCTTGTTTAATGAGTGGTATTTCGGTTCGAGTGAGATAGTATTCTGGAAGTTTGGTGATTTTTTCAAATAGTTTTGATCCTTTTTTATCGTAAAAATAAGTACTTGAAATCTTTTTTTGAGGAAGCGTTAAATTTGAAAAAATACGATTATTTATTTCATTTTCACAATGATGATGCAAAAAATTTTCTATAGTTATTAAAGAAGGTTGAATATTTTCACTCCATAATCAATTGTGTTTGTTCTTCTTTAGGGATTCCAGTTTCAAATGGTTTACCTGATTTTGTCCATTCGAACCAGCCTCCATCAAATACCGCAATATTAGGCCAACCCATTAACCAAGCGTTAAAAAAGGCTTCACTCGCTCGCCAGCCTGTGCCACAGTAAAATGCATTGAATTTCTCTTGTGTTATACCACTTTTTTTCCAAATTTGTTCGATTTCATGGTATTCTCGCATTGTATGATCTGGATTTCTGTAATTTTCCATGTGATACGCATCACTGCCGCAATTGCCAAACACGGCACCTGGAATTCTTCCTTTTTGTTTAATATAATGATATCCACTTACTTCTCCAATGAATTCATTCCAACTACGAACGCTTACTAAATTTTTATCAGATGATTTAAGAATCTCCTCTGCTTCAGCTAAATCGACTATGAATTCAGGATGAACGGGCACAGTTGTTCCGAAGTCATCAACTGGTTGATTGTAATAGGGGTGTTTTGTTGTTGTATACCCTGCATCAATCCATGACTGCAATCCTCCATTAAGCAGACGAACGTCTTTTACTCCTGCATATAACATGATGAGTGCACATCTTATAGAACCGAGGTGTCCTGCACTACTTCCGGGGAATGGATCTGCGTTATCTGGAAATGAGAATCGTCCATACAAAATAACAGTGGTATCTGTGGTAATACCAAGTTGTTCAAGTGTTTGTTTTAGTTCTTCTGGTGATCTTCTATTCCAGGTTTCTGGAGATTCCAAAAGATTAGTATCAAGAGAGATAGCAGTGGGAATATGCCCTAGTTCATAATCGCTTTGATTTTGATAATGTGCATGACAGATGACAAATGATTCGTTATCATATAATAGAGCTTGATTTGTTTCGATTAATTCATGTAACCAATCCGCAGATACAAGGTGTTTATAACGAGGTAATGATTCCATTGGATAAGTGTTATTGTTGCTCCATTCATCTACAAAATCAGTATATATTGAAACGTTTTGATATCCTGCTTTTAGAAAATGATGAGCAGCTTTTTCGATATTTTTTTGTTCATAGCCATATATAATTATGGTTTGATTGGGGAGTATTTCTTTTGATTGAATGATTTCAATCCAATCAATATATTTTATCCATTTGAATGGAAGACTTGTTGCGTTTTTGATATGGCCTCCTCTCTGTTCATCATGAAGTTTCCACCCATTGTATGCCTCAATTGGTCGGATATCAATGATTCTTACTTGCGGATTATCTAATCTTCTTACTAATTTCTCCGTATGAATGCATGGAATAGATTGTTTACTATCAGATTCTTCGTTTTTAATTATGTAATTTCCCCCTTTAAACGTCCTTTTGAATTACTATCTCAATTATTTAGACTTTTTTAATTGAATTTGGAGATTTATCCCTTAAATTGAACAGTCTCACCAATTTTTTTAATCCTAATGTAAAGATTAACGCTTGTTTACTAAGATGAAAAAGTTAATATACTTTTCCACTAAGAAAATCCATATGATTGGGTCTTGCCAATTGGATAAATCCCATTAAGTAGGTATTTATAGTGTTCACATTAAAATTATTCAACAGGAAAAATTATTAA